>JALVHX010000001.1 GCA_027028805.1 Desulfurococcales archaeon
CTATACGAGAGGAGACGGGTGCAGGCCACATGCCCAGCCACGGCTCACTGACCAAAGCCGGGAAAGTACGTTCCCAGACACCCAAGATACCCCCTAAGCCTAAGAAAAACAAGCCGCCCCGCATAAGGAACAGGAAAGAATACATAGAGAGATTCGTGCTCGCCCCCCAGCGCCAGCAGACCAGGCGCTGGAGGAGGCGTTGAGCAGTATCGATGCTCTTGGGTAGCCCAGCCGCGTCTATCAACTAACCATGATACACACTATCATTGTTGTTTCACTTCTAGTGATCCCCTATATACTGTACCTGTTACTATAATTGGGGCCCGGCTCATCCATGCAGGCAACAGCCTCTACCCGGGCTCTGGTGGCGCGGTAACTGTATAAAAGCCTTGTCCATCATTATTTTAGGCTGTTCCAGGATAGCTGTTGGAGCATGTGCTGGCTGTTTTATCCGTGGACCGGTCTCTTGTGGCGCGTGGGGTGTGGATGTGTTGGGCGGTGATTATTATGGTTATAGGGGTGTTGCGGCGGAGCTTCTCCGCTCCGCTGGGGCTGTTCCAGGCGACCGCGTAGAGATCTCCTCGGGTGGGAGAAGGTTTGCAGGGATCCTGATGCCCCGTGAGGCTCTCTATGGCGATAGGCCGTTCATAGTGGTTAAGCTTGATAACGGCTATAACGTTGGTGTCCGTGTATCGCCGGACAGCGTTGTCCGGGTGCTGGAGAAGAGGCGTGTGGTTGAGAGGAAGCCCATGGCTGCCGCCGGCCCCGGCGCCAAGGATCTTCCCCGTGTAAAGCTCCTGGGCACCGGCGGCACTATTATGAGTAGGGTGGACTATGAGACCGGCGCGGTCAAGCCGCTTCTCTCGGTATCTGATCTCCTCGAGTGGGTTCCCGAGCTACGGGATATAGCGGCTATTGACGCGGCGGAGATACTGAGTATTTTCAGCGAGGACATGGAGCCCCGTCTCTGGGGCCGCGTAGCGGAGCACGTGTACAGGGCGCTCGTGGACGAGGGCTATGACGGCGTCGTCGTAGCCCACGGTACCGACACGATGGCCTATACGGCGGCGGCCCTGGCCTTCGCGGTGAGGAACCCGCCGGCCCCGATAGTATTGGTGGGGGCGCAGAGGAGCAGTGACAGGCCCAGCACCGACTCAGCCCTCAACCTTGTGGCGGCTTTCCTGGCGGCGGCCCGCGGCCCCTTCGCGGAGTCGGTCATAGTTATGCATGGCGAGACAGGGGATGGGGCGGCCTATGTGCACAGGGGCGTTAAGGCCAGGAAGATGCATACAAGCAGGAGGGACGCGTTCCAGTCCATAAACGATAAGCCGATAGCGGTAATAGACCCGTATAGCGGGGAGATAAGGATAACCGGGAGAATTCTCAGGCGCAGAGGTGATCCAGGCGGCCCTGTCCTCATGAACAGGTTTGAGGAGAAGGTCGCCCTCATAAAGATCTATCCCGGGATAAGCCCCGAGGTTATAGACTACTATATAGACCACGGCTATAAGGGCCTGGTTCTGGAGGGAACAGGGCTCGGCCACGCCCCCAACAAGTTGCTTGGAAGCATAGAGAGGGCTGTGGAGGAGGACATAGTAGTAGTTATGACGAGCCAGTGCCTGTTCGGCAGAGTCAACATGCACGTATACGCGACGGGCCGCAGATACCTCCACGCGGGGGTTCTGCCGGGAGGCGACATGCTCCCGGAGACGGCCTATGTAAAGCTCTCATGGGCCCTGGGTGTCGCCGGGGATCCGGGGGAGGCTAAGAGGCTTATGCTCGAGAACATAGCGGGCGAGTATAATCCACGTCACACGCTCGACCTCTACCCGAGGTGGGGGATATGAGCGGGGAGTCTATAGACTATAAAGCCCTAGGGCTACGAGTGGGCCTCGAGATACATGTACAGCTTGATACGCGGAGCAAGCTGTTCTGCGGGTGCCCCACAAAGCTTGTCGACGAGGACGCCGAGGACGTGTTTACGAGAGAGCTTAGGCCAGCGAGAAGCGAGCTCGGGGAAGTCGATGTCGCCGCTATGCTTGAGTGGGGGAAGAGGAGGAGATACGAGTACCACGCACCCAGGACAGCCTCCTGCCTCGTAGAGGCCGACGAGGAGCCTCCCCACGAGCTGAACAGGGAGGCGCTCACAATAGCCCTCGCGGTCGCCAAGGCCCTCCACTCCGATATAGTCGA
>JALVHX010000002.1 GCA_027028805.1 Desulfurococcales archaeon
AAACATTACTATTCCCCAAAGTTTAGACCTAAACAAAGTATCTATGATTTATAATAGAGATGTTTGATACAGGTGATTTAATCTGTATCAGTATTAAGTATATTAAGTGTAAAGCCATAGGAACGGTGCCAAGAGCCGTGGGATAGATACCTTCCTACCTAGCAGTATAGCCGCATGCCCTGGGACTGGCGAGGTGTTCTCGTCATTATTTTTATATTGATATTCCTTGATTTGTAATAAGTGCGGGGGGCATGGCATGGTGAAGCATGTTCTGGGTCTCCAGTTGTTCGTTGTATTTATGATCGTGTCGGCGGCGGCTATACAGCCTCGTTGTGCCTGGGCCCAGGATGCGGCGATAAACATGATCAAGGCCGTCGTAGTGGCTGATCCTATGACGGGGTTCGTCTATGTCAATGAGACAGTATCCTTTAGTAGGCCTGTTACGGGCACCATAGGTATCCCGTTGATCAATGCGTCATCCTATACTCTTCTGGGAGCCTATAGCGGCGGCGAGCCTGTGCCGGCCCTGCTGGATGAGGAGCAGAGAACGGTTTATGTGACCCTCAACGGTAGCGATACCTTGTGGCTTAACTATACAGTGACCGGGCTATTCGACGAGCTCGTGCCTGGGACAGGTATCTATGAGGCGAGCGCCGACACGTTATGGTGGGGTGTCGAGGACTCTCAGTACATACTGGTTCTCCCTAAGGGCTTCAACGTGACCGTGTCCCCGGAGTATCGTGAAAACAATATACTATACACAGAGAACAATACAATCATCGTGCTCAGGAAGCCGTCGATATACTATATAGTGCTCTACCCGTCCCAGGAGCCGCAGCCTCCCGAGGGCGGCGGAGGAGCGGGAAGCGGTGGAACCGGGGGAGCAGGCGGGACAGGAGGCGGCGGAGAGGCCGCCGGCGGGGCCGGTGGAGGCGTACCTGGTAATGAGACCGGTGGCGCGGTGAAGGGTGGAGAGGAGGGGTTTCCATGGCTATACGCCGCCATAGCTGTGGCAGCGGCGGCCGCGGCTGTTGGCGCCGGATACGTGTTTCTCCGCCGTAGAGGGAGGAGTATTGATGTGGAGGTCGTAACTATTCCCTCGACCGATATATTGCGTGACGAGACCGCGCGCGGCATAATAGTTGTTGTAGGAGACGCTGGTAAGGAGGGTGTTAAGCAGAGCCGCATAGTATCTGTTCTGGGTAAGCCTAAGTCGACTATCTCCAGGAGGATCAAGAGGCTTGAGGAGGACGGGTTCATAGAGGTTGAGAGGGCTGGTAGACACAACTATGTAAGGCTCACCGAGAAGGGGTGGGAGGCTTACCGCCGCATAATAGAAGAGGAGAGAAGGGGAGGGGGAGAAGCCTAGAGCCCGTCCCCGTGTATGCGCAGGGGTATTTCTCGGTGCACATTGATGGACGCGTAAACCAGGTCGTAGTATTCGATTACCTGGATAGGGCCGGGTACTACGCCGGCCTCCGGGGCAAAAGGCTCCTAGAGGAGCTTGACACTGTTAAGAGGAATATGCAGGGTTTCCTCGACGAGGAGCGTGTTCTTATAAACGGCGAGGACGCGGGGCCTCGTGTAATAGATGTAAGGCTCGGGTTCCGCGGGGATAGGATCCATCCCTACCTATTGATAACGATAGTGTTTCGGGGAAGCCTGAGGAGGGGCCTCAACGTCTACGAGAACATATACGAGGAGACCGTGGCAGAGTATGATTACGAGGTCATATGGGTGTTCCCGGACTCGATGCGTGTCGTTGACGCAGAGCTCGATGTCCCGTATACCGTTATAGATGACGGCCGCGTGCTTTTGTTCAGGGTGGCGAGGGGGACGAGGATCGGCGGCTATGAGAGAATAGTGTTCAGCTATAAATAACGCGATAAACCATGGGGGCGGACGGAGACCCCGCTATTCCCTCTTCCCGCTCCATGTGCTGGTCATCGGCCGGCGCGGCTAGCCCTTCACCTTGAGGGTCTCGAGGTACCATTCAACGGTTCTGCGGAGACCCTCTTCCAGCGGGGTCCTGGGCTCCCATCCTAGTTTTTCTCGGGCCAGCTTTATCGACGCGATACTTATATCTATGTCGAAGCCGCGGGGCTCCGCGTACACCGGCTCGCCTCTATAACCCGTTATCCTGGACAGCATAGTGTATAGTTCTCTTATGCTGATCCCCCTG
>JALVHX010000003.1 GCA_027028805.1 Desulfurococcales archaeon
GTTTCTTTAGCTATATTATTATTTATTCAATTAATACATAGCTATATTATATTTTATGATACATTAATTATATAAAAATATTACTACCCCCTAAAGTTTAGACCCAAACCAAGTAGCTATAAGAGCCTGTTAATGCTATTATATCGACTGTCCGAGGCATTAGTAACGATTACATGGCGATGAATATTGCCGGCGCCTAACGAGTTGAGAAAAATTACCATACATAGATATCGCGAGGTTTTGGAAATACTTGATAATAGGCTTAGAAGGCTGCAGGTTTCTTTTCCGCGTAGCAGGGATCCTGTGGTGCGGAGAAGAGCTATTGCGTTAGCGAGGCTTAATACGGTTTATAATGTTGTCCGAGGAGAGGTTGAGAGCCTTGCGCGCGCACTTAGGCTTCTCGGTGAGCTACATGTTTTTTATCATGAGCTATATTCCATCGAGGTTGGCGAGAAACCCGAGGAAACATTGAGACTAGTGTACTCCATGCTTGGAACGATGAATAGGTTATATAGGGAGTACAGAGCTATGATAGCGGGCGCGGGCAGTATAGCTGAGATAAACTATTATCTGCGCGAGGCCTCCGGCCGGCTCCTGTCGTTGTTGCGGAGGAAAAGACGTGTGATAGAGAAAGCGGCTGCGGCGATCAAGGCTATATCTCGCACCCCTGATGTGAGCGGCGATATTCATGTCATAATAGCTGGTATGCCGCAGGTCGGTAAATCGACTCTGCTTTCCCGTCTTTCAAAAGCTAGGCCCGAGATCGCGCCGTACCCCTTTACTACAAAGAGCATTATCGTGGGCCATATGGTGTATTGGGATAAACGTATTGTATTGATAGATACGCCGGGTATACTTGATCGCCCGCTTGATGAGAAGAATAAAATAGAGCTTCGGGCAGCAGCGGCCCTTAGAAGTTTAGCTGATAAGACGGTTTTTCTCATAGATGTATCGAAGTTCTCCTATTACAATTTGACAGAGCAAGTAAACGTGTATAGATGGGTTAAGAGCATTGTTGGAGAAAATATATTGTTATGTATAAACAAGATAGATGCGACCTCGCCAGATATGATAAAGAATGCCGAGCAGGCTTTTGATCAATCTATTCCATGCAGGATAAGTGCTCTACAGGGCAAGGGTATCGAATATATTAAAAAATGGATTGTTCAAGAATAACTAATTTATTTAATAGTTAAATAATTGAGTCTATTAAGCTAAATATAGTTTTATCTCGAAACAATGCTTGGCTTGCCGTGAAGCCTAGAAGCCGGTGTGGCCAGGGGGTATAGGGGCGGTATTATATAAAGTATGGTGTCGTAATATTTTTGTTAATCTCCGAGAAATAGAGGTCTGTAGTGGCTGGAATAGCGTATGGTGAAAGCCCTTGCAGAGTAGGGAGGATTTTCTTGCGTGGTTGAGGAGTATAGAATCCAAGTGGCAGCGTGTATGGTATGAGAAACGCGTATTTGAGCCTGAGCCTGTTGAGGGTAAGCCGAAATACTTCATAACAGTGCCTTATCCCTATAGTAATGGCCCGTTACATATAGGGCATGGCAGGACATATACTATAGGCGACATAGTTGCTCGATATAAGAGAATGCGCGGTTTCAACGTGCTCTTCCCTATGGCGTTTCATATAACGGGCACGCCGATCATAGCTATATCCGAGAGAATAGCTCGTGGAGACGATAAGGTACTTAAACAGTATCGGTACTATGTGTCCTTATATGTTAATAATGATGAGGAGATAGATAGTATAATTGAGAGTTTCAAGGATCCCTATAAGCTCGCCTTCTTCTTTGCTGAACGAATCCACGCGGACTTTAAGGCTCTCGGTTACAGTATTGATTGGCGTAGAAGATTCCATACAGGGGAGAAGATCTATAACGCGTTTGTTACATGGCAATACCTTAAGCTTCACGAGAAGGGTCTTCTGACTCGCGGAGAACACTATGTAACTTACTGTCTTCTCCACAAGCAGCCGGAGGGAGAAGATGATATAGAAGACGCTGACACAAATCCCGTTGAGATACTAGAGTTTACCGCTATAAAGTTCCGTTTAGCCGACGAACCGGTTTATCTAGCGGCTTCCACGCTTAGGCCTGAGACTATTTTCGGGGCCACAAATCTATGGGTTAATCCTGACGCGGAATACCTCTATGTGACCTGGAGAGGCGAGACCATTATCCTGTCCAGAGAGGCGTATGTGAAACTTGTTCATCAGCACCCGGAGGACGAGATAAGTATCGTTAAGAGTGTTCGCGGCAGAGAACTGGTTGGTAAATGGGCTATAAGCCCACTAGGTGATAAGCTAATTATTCTTCCCGCAGTCTTTGTCGACCCCGATAACGCTACTGGCATCGTTTACTCGGAACCTAGCGATGCGCCATATGACTATGTGGCTTTGATGGAGTTGAAGAAGAATCCCGATATATTGAAGAAATATGGTGTGCCGCCGGAGGTTCTGGAGAAAATTGAGCCCCGCAAGATAATAGAGGTGCCCGGGATCAGTGGGCACCATGCAGCGGTTGTTGTGGAAGAAATGAGGATTAAGAGCCAGACGGATCCTATGCTTGTGGATGCAACGCGTGAGGTGTATAGGAAACAATACTATAGGGGTGTGATGATTGTTGATCACCCGGAAATAAGGGGTCTTAAGGTGAGTGAGGCCAAGGAAGCTGTTAAGGCCATGCTTATCAAAGAGGGTAGAGCATTCATATTCTATGAGCTGAATAGAAAAGCACGGTGCAGGGCGGGCGGCAAGATAATTGTTGCCAAGATAAGGGATCAATGGTTTATAGATTATACGGTGCAGTGGTGGAAAGAGGCTGCCCGGAGACATATCATTGAAAATATGCGGATCATTCCCCAGAAATACGTGAAGGCGTTTCTCAACACTGTTGACTGGCTGGAGAAAAGGCCCTGCGCCCGGAAGAGAGGCATAGGTACCCCGTTGCCGTTTGATCCCGAGTGGATTATAGAGAGCCTCAGTGACTCAACGATCTATATGGCGTTCTATACGATCGCTCACATTATCAGGGAACATGGTATTAGTGCCGATCAGCTAAAACCTGTATTGTTTGATTACGTATTCCTAGGAGTTGGCGAGCCGGATAAGGTGTCTAGAGAGACAGGTGTCCCAGTCGAAGTATTAGAGGAGATGAGAAGGAGTTTCTTGTACTGGTATCCTGTTGATCACCGCCATACAGGTATAGCGCATATCAGTAATCATCTCACCTTCTATATATTCCATCACATAGCGATCTTTCCAAAAGAGATGTGGCCCCGTATAATTAGTCTAAACGAGATGGTTATACGTGAAGGCGTTAAGATGAGCAAGAGCAAGGGTAACGTGATACTTCTCCGCGATATAGTGGATAGGTATAGCGCTGATCTCTATAGATTATTTATAGCGGGTGCTGCGAACCTTGACAGCATCGTTGATTGGCGTGAGAGAGATGTTGACATGGTCATAGATTCTATGAGAAGATTTGTCTCGTTCGTTAGGCACGGTATAGAATCTGGTGTAGCCCCTATCGAGGAGCCTGTCGATATTGTGGATAAATGGTTTATGAGCTCTTTCCAGAGGGCGATAAGGAACGCGACACAGGCGCTCGAGGAGCTTAGGATAAGGGATTATATACAGGAGGCCTTCTACCGTGTTCTCTCTTTATTGGAAAGGGCTAGGAGCCGGGCGGGAGCTGATAGGGTTGATAGATATATTGTAACTATACTTTGGGAGTGGCTGCGTCTCCTGTCGCCAGTTATACCTCATCTTGCTGAAGAGCTTTGGGCTGAGGCCGGGTATGAGGGCTTGGTATCGCTGGCAGAATGGCCGCGGGTGCGCGAGGAATTAATTAACGATGCTGCAGAGGTTCTAGAGAATGCTATCGACGAGTTTGTAGAGGATGTTAAACGTGTTTTGAGGATAATACGTCCCCCGCCCAGGAAGGTATTCGTAGTTGTTGCGGCACCCTGGAAATATGAGGCGGCCCGGCTCCTGGAGGCGGGGAGGGGGCTTAAGGAGATAATAACGGTGATCAGGGATAAATATGGGCTCCGGGGACGCGAGGATGAGATAGTGAGGTTTGTTAAGGAGCTTAGCAAGGCGCCTATAGAAAACGCTAGATACGTGGATCATGAGGAGGAGCTGCAGGCGTTTCGTGGCGCGGCTGATTACCTGGCCAAGAAGCTGGGCCTAGAAGTTATAGTGATAAGCGAGGATGAGGCGAGGAAAAGAGGCCTGCCTAAGGCTGATAAAGCTAAGCCCTTGAGGCCAGGTTTCTACCTCGAATAGCTCCAGTGGTTATGATAATTATTTTTATTCGTATTGATTAGCAATCCTGGTTTGGATACTATACCATTACGGTTTCTATAGTTAACTATAATAATGGATAAACGCTATAATCTATGCTGGGTGAGTACTATGGCTAGGCTAGGCGAGCTTATATATACTCCCGAGACCGCGAGCGGCGCCGCTATAAGTAAGGTGGAGTCCCATACGCCTAAAATAAAGGCGCCCGACAAGGTAAAGGCCGGCGAGGTTTTCGAGATAGAGATAAGTGTGGGGCCGCATCCTAACAAGGTCGAGCATTCGATACGTTGGCTCGAGGTATACTTTGAGGAGAAGGGACGCGGATTTAACCCTATACACATAGCTACTATAAGGTTTGAGCCTGAATATGCTGAGCCCAGCATAAAGCTGTCTTTGAAGATAAACAAGCCCGGAACGATCTATGCTCTGGCGTACTGTAATCTCCACGGCCTATGGGAGGCCCGGAAGGAGATTGATGTCGAAGAATAAGAGTGGAGCCAGGATCGACGAGAAGCTGCTTGAACGCGCGGTTGAGCTATATAACAGGTATAGGGCGCCGGAAGCCGTAGCAAGGATTAGGAAGGTTACTGGGGATAGGGTCGAGGTTGTGTTTGAGGGCAGTTTCTGCGAGACATGCGGTATAAGGGATTGGGTCGAGGATTTCGCATATGTGCTCGAGGATCTAGGTGTTGAGGCTAGGCTCGAGGAATATATCGAGCCCGAGGATGATGATACTAGGAGAATCGGCGTGTTCCGCATATATAGATTAACGAGGAGAAATATGGAAGAGATGACGCGTGATGCTTGACGAGAAAGATCTATTGATAATAGAGATGCTTAGTAGAAATGCCCGGATATCATATAGTGAGATGGCCAGACAGTTGAACATGAGTGATGTTGCTGTTATTAAGAGGATAAAGAAATTGGAACAAATGGGAGTAATCAAGGGCTATACCGTGCTTGTTGATCCGCGTAAAATGGGGTATAACGCTATCTCGATAACGGGTATAACGATTAATCCTGAGAAAATATTTACGGCGCTCTCGGAGCTAAAGAAGCATCCGGCTATAAAGTTTCTAGCGCTCACAACAGGGGATCATCCGGCGATCGCGCTTATATGGGCGCGTAACGAGGAGGAGCTGGCGAAAATACATGAATCAATACTTGAGATAGATGGAGTAGAGAAAGTGTGGCCAGCTATAATACTGGATGTCCTTAAAAACGAGGGAAGCCTGTGTGGCTCGCCGGGGCTTTGACCTAGATAATAATTCGGAATATAGAAATATAGAGTCGCATTGTTTACATTTATTTTTATGAAGCCCTAAGCGTATATTATTTTGTACTTATGGTGTTGAATCGAATAATTGATTCTAGAGGTTAGGGGTGGTTATATTTTCTTGGCTCTAAGTTTTTCCTCTAGTTTTTGTTTTTCTTCTAGTTCTCTCAGTATGTGTTTTATGTAGTCTTCTATTTCTTCGGGCGGGATTCTTTCTAGGAGCAGTTTCAGGAACTTGGCGGCGCATTTGCTTTTGTGGAAGGCGAGCAGGGTGTTTCCATATTTTATTATTATTCCCTGGCCCTCCGGGAACACTCTTCCACATACTATGCATCGGTATTTTTTCTTCAAGGCTCCTCACACATGGGGATTGTTTTTTCCTCGTCTAGTATCTCTTTGAGCTTTGCTATGTTTTCACTGTATAGGCGTAGCTTGAAGGCCGGGTTATGTTTGCCCCGGATCTCTATATAGTGTCTTTGGGGGTTGTATTCATAGCAATGATCCTTGGTGAACTCTGTAAAGAATCTATCGTTTACTAGGATGCCTCTACGGTATACTATGTATTTTTGCGGCAGCATTATCTGTACCGGTGGATATTTTCTTGATATTATTATCCTGATAATGCTCATTAATAGGAAGATAAACTCGTACATTATAAGGAAGTTTAGGAAGCTGGCTAATTGTTCGTTGGTGAAATAGCTTTCTAGGATACTGTTTACATAGGGGGCTAGGTAGGCCCTATAAGCCGGGAATAGTATCAGTACTAGTATAAACGAGCCCATGGAGAACATGACTGATTTCATTTGTTTCATAAGCTCGTCATGGAGCTCCTTATCGAACATCGCGATCTTGATCGCGTTGTTTTCTCGGAACAAAACCCT
>JALVHX010000004.1 GCA_027028805.1 Desulfurococcales archaeon
TTCTGTTATATTCTTTAAGCATAATAGGAGTATAAAAAACACTATTATCCATCAAAGCTTAGACTTAAACAAAGTATCTAAGTAAGCAATAGTATCACGTATTGATACAATATACTACCTTATTATACAGAAAGAATATGGTGGAGGATGTGGAGAAAACCGTATTGTTCTACCTGACACGTTTCAAAACAACACCGAGCTCCCTGGCCTTCTTAACGGCCTCTCCTGAGACGCTTGGCGCCGCGCCATATAATACTATCACGGCTCTGCCCCCTAGCTTGTCGGCGGCCTTCTTAACGTTCTCCACGAAGCCGGGCTCGACGACGCCTGTCCTTACTATTTTTACAGCAAATAATCCTCCACGCCCCTTAGCTACAACGTCAAACAGGGTTTCCCCAGCCTTGATGTTGAATGATACGTTGTAGCCGGCATAGATGTAGAGGGCTGCGACTCTCCCGGCGATACCTATTTTTCTTATAAGTCTCTTAGCGGCAAATCTCTGCCTGCCGGTAACCATGCACCATCACCCAAGTGTTTCTCTGGCTTAATATAGAGTGCACCGGGCGTGGTTGAATAAAAACCTAACCTTTGTATAGTGTCTCCTCGCCGGTCTAGGCCAGTTTTCTCCTAGCCCTCTCCAGGAACTCCTCCACCATATCCTTTATGCTCGGCCCCTCCACTATCTTGACGTGGAACGATACCCTGGCCACCGGCTTATCGATCCTTATCAGCCTCGATATATCGCTGGGCGTTCCAAGCACCACGGCGTCGGCGGGGATCCTGCGCAGCGTCTCCTCGAGATCGCGGAGCTGGCTGGGGCTGTACCCGGTGCTGGGAAGTACTGGGCCCATGTGGGGATATTTCTCATAGAGCTCCTTTATTATGCCGACAGCATAGGGCCTAGGATCTATGATCTCGGCTCCATGCTTCTTAGCCGCAACATATCCAGCGGCATAGGGCAGGCCTCCATGAGTCACCGTGGGAGAGTCCTCTACCACCACCACGCGCTTGCCTTCTACAACGCCCGGGTTGTCGAGCTCGACAACGCTCTCCGCCACACTGATCCTGGCCCGCGGGTTGACGCGCTTGACGTTCTCCTTTATCGTCTCTATGGCGCCGGGCTTAGCCTGGTCAGCCTTGTTTATTATAACGGCGTCGGCGATCCTCAGGTTAACTTCTCCGGGGAAGCTGGAGATCTCTGCTCCCGGCCTCATAGCATCCGCCACCGTTATAGTATAGTCGGGCCTATAGAAGGGCCAGTCATTGTTTCCGCCATCCCAGAGCACCACATCGTTCTCCTTCTCAACAATAGATATCAGCCGTCCATAGTCGACGCCCGCGTATACGGTGAGCCCCATCTTGATATAGTGCTCGTACTCCTCGCGCTCCTCGATCGTGGCCCCATATTTGTCGAGATCGTTCATATCGGAGAACCGTTGCACAGCCATCTTCTCCAGGTCACCGTAGGCCATGGGATGCCTTATTATGCCAACCCTCAGGTTCTTCTCCACGAGAAGCCTGGCTACCTCGCGGGAGACACTGCTCTTACCAACACCAGTCCTTACACCAACCACGGCTATGACAGGCTTGCTGGCCTCTATCATCGTATCCGAGGGCCCCAGGATCCTGAACGACGCGCCAGAGGCCAGCACTCGGCTCATGACGCGCCCCAGGTCCTCGTAGGTGAGGTCGCTATAGCTGAGCACGAGCTCCTCCACGCCATAGCTCTTAACTATGTCCTCCAGGTACTCTAGGGAAACTATGGGTATCCCGTCGGGATACAGTCTCCCAGCCAGGCTGGCCGGGTACCGCTTACCCGTTATACCCGGTATCTGTGTGGCGAGAAAGGCTACAACCCTGTACTCCGGGTTATCCCTGAAATACACGTTGAAGTTATGGAAATCCCTTCCGCCAGCACCTATTATAGCCACCCGCCTAGGCATGCGCACACACCTCCACATGGATCCCCTCCCGGCTTCCCGTGGGAGAAGCCGGGGCTTAGGGGAGCGTTTAGGCTACGGGTTCTCGGAGAACACGGTGGATTAATACTATATGTTGTACGCTACAATAATAATTTATCCTCTCTGTGGGATACACGTGGGACAATGTCCAGGTATGAAAACGCCCCCTGTTTTATATCCTGTTCCAGGCCCCAGAGTAGG
>JALVHX010000005.1 GCA_027028805.1 Desulfurococcales archaeon
GGCCGCGCAGAGCCCTTCTCCCCATAGAGGAGGCGGGGACCCCGGTTTCCTCTAAGACCATCTTAATTCTTTGGTGCAGGAGACCGGGGTTATTAAAGAGAGCTCTCAGCCGTGGCCGGGCGTCTCGTAGGAGCGGATCTCCTTGTGTATCAGCCTGAGCCTAACCCTGTCCACCTGCTCCCCCGAGAACACTATCTTGAGGAGGGGAGGGGTGGCGAGGTTTGTGACGAGGACAACTATGAGGGCGGCCAGGTAGGCCTCGTATCCCAGCACGTGGCTCGCAACCGCGGTATACGCGGCTATTATCGCGAACTCACAGCGGGGGAAGAGGCCCACAGCTATCCTGAGCGCGGAGCGGGCGGGGAAGCCTAGGAGATAGCTGGTCGCCCCCGCCCCCATGAGCTTGCCTATGAACGCCGCCACGACCATGAGGGTGTAGAACCATACTAGATCAGGCTTCGCCGCAGACCATATGTCGAGCTCCGCCGCCGTCGAGACGAAGAATATCGTGGAGAACACGACCGCCAACCCCCTGACCAGGCGACGGGCCTCGCGGAGGCCGAAGGCCTCTGAGAGCGCGAGGCCGCTCGCATAGGCGCCGACGAGGGGTGAGACGCCGGCGAGGCTGACCAGGTAGCCGGCTCCCGCGAACGCTATTATGAGGGCGGCGAGATACGACTCCTCTATAGTCATCCTGTCTACTATTCTTCTGAGAAACGGCGCGACCCTGTGAAGTATATATACAAGGGCCGCCCAGGCCCCGAGGGCTAGGAGAAACGTCTCCGTGACCTGTACAACGTTGAGGGCTCCCAGGGCCACGATGCTGGTCCCCACCGCTATCGTTATCAGGCTCGAGAGATCGTCGAGGACGGCTATCTCCATGATAGCGTTGCCCTCCAGGGAGTTCAGCCTCCCGATCTCCACGAGCGCCCTCACAGTTATACTCACGCTCGTCGCCTCAAGTATCGCGCCGAGGAAGAAGCTCCCGGTGAGATCATAGCCTGTTAGGAAGCCGACCAGGAAACCCATGGAGAAAGCCGCCAGCGCCTCCCCGAGGGTTAGGAGGCCCGCGATGGGGAGGAGGCTCATGAACTCCCTATAGCTCGTCGAGAGGCCCGCGTAGAACAATAGTATGCTGACGCCGAACCAGGATATAGCCTTCACTACGTCGTCCACGACGAATATGTTGAGGAAACTCGCCCCTATAATGAGGCCGGCCAAGAGATCCCCGAGAACCGGGGGCATCTTAGCCCTCGCAACAAGCTCCTCCAAAGCCTTCCCAGCCAAGAGCGCGACCGCGAGCGTATAAAACAACACTATCTCAGGGCTCACGCCACGCCACCCCTCCCAGCAAGCCCTTGGACAAGCCGCGTGGCCGGCGGCTTGCTGACACCGTGATCAATGACGCGGCTAATTAAGATAGTTTACGGCTACACAGAGGCCTCCGCGGAGGCGAGCTTCGATATAAGCGATGCGGGGACCGCGCGCACGAGGCTGTACTCGTCGCCGAGAACCCTTATCCTGAACAACATGTTCTTCTCAGCGCACACAGCGTCCACGTAGCCGGATCCAATGGAAACCGCGGCGAGGCCTCCGCAGAGCTCCTCCAAAGCATCATAGCCTCCCGGATCCACGAGAACGATCTCCACGAGCCCGCCCACGGGTCTAGCTGAGCCCCTGGAGCCGAGGACACGGTTTATCTCCGACACAACAATGTATTCGCCGAGACCCCTAGGCAACCCGTAGACCACCCCCGCCCCCGGGAGAAGCCGTGGAGCCGGCTCCGCCGTTACTAGTCGTTGCCCATGCATAGCTTATTTAAACCGGCGCCCCCGAGAGCCCCGGAGGCCGGCTCTATGGACAAACATGTACTCGGCGGCCTCCAGGGCCAGGGAGGGGGTGTTGGAGAGGAGGGATGAGGCATAGAGGTATGATCTATGGAACCGTCCACGGTAACAAGCCTTGACATCATAGATCGTCTCCCTCGCCTCCCTCAGGAGCCCGTTGAACACCGTATACATAACAATGACGGGAAACAATCTGTGCCTCGCCCTCTCCAGCAACGCCTTCTTCTCCCCAGGCGTCAACGTGTACAGGGCGGCATAGGCCGCGAGTATGAGAGCCATAGATCTCAGGGGATGGATCAGGGACGAGCCCGCCG
>JALVHX010000006.1 GCA_027028805.1 Desulfurococcales archaeon
GTCGAGATCCTTTAGGAGGGCGAGGAACTCTCCCACATGAGTCTTCTCCTCCCGGGCCACGTCGAGGAACACTCTCCTAACACCCTCGTCGTCGACCGCGGAGGCCAGCTGTTCATATAGGCTTATAGCGTCCAGCTCCGCTATCACGGCGAGCCTCAGGGCCTGTAGGAGGCCCTCCCGGTCATACTTATCCCTGCCGCGGAGCAGGTGGAGCGGGTTATCCGACAACATGTCTGCTACACCGCCTGCTAGAAGAGTATTTCCGGGATAATAGTGTGTGGCGGCTCGTTATTAAACATGGTTTAGAATATACACTCTCCACCGCCCCTGTGGGAGCAGGTTTTTATTAGGTTAGCCTAATAAAATAGGGCTGGCCCACATTCCCGCGGCGGGGGTGTGTTAGGCGTGGCCGCTAAGAGGATCCTTGTTATAGGAGGCGGGATAGCCGGGATAGGCTTCGCGAAGGCGGTGGCCGAGAAGGCGGGCGGCTCCGCCGAGGTAACCGTTGTAACCAAGGACCCGTTCTACATGACGGGGCCCAGCAGGCCCCTGATATTGACGGGGGAGCAGAGGTATGAGAGGATTATAAGGGGCTACGAGGAGATCGGCGGCTCCGGGATAAGGTTCGTCTTCGGCGACGTGACAAGGATTGATCCCGGTGAGAGAAAGGTCTATGTAGCGGAGACGCCTACGAGGCCCGCGGTTGCCAGGGAGCTTGGCTACGACTACCTCTTGGTGGCGCCGGGCGTCGTCTATGACTGGGGGGCTATAGAGGGGTATGCGGAGAACTGGTGGAGGAACGCCAACGTATACGAGCCCGGCCGCGTCGACGTCTTGAAGAAGAGGGTATGGAGCATAAAGAAGGGACGGGTCATCGTGTACGCCCCGCCCATGCCCTATAGGTGTGCCCCGGCCCCCAGCGAGACGGCGATGGCTATATACACGGTGCTGAAGCACCGCGGCGTCTACGGGGACGTCGAGATACTGTATATTGATGCGAACCAGAAGCCACAGCCGCCGGTTATAGCGGACGTGATAATGTCTAGGTACGAGGAGGCCGGCATAGAGACTATACTGGGCCGCAGGATAACACGCGTCGACGCGGACGCGGTGGAGCTTGATAGCGGTGAGAGGCTGGGCTACGACCTGTTAGCCATGCTGGAGCCCAACAGGGCGCCCAGGTTCATAGAGGAGGCCGGGCTCGGCGGGAAATGGTTCGAGGTGAAGAGGCCCGACGACCCGAGGAGCCCCGTCTACGACGACGTCTACGGCGCGGGCGATGCCGCGAAGCTCCCGTTCCCCAAGAACCAGGAGATAGCCTATGAGAGCAGTCTCTACGCCGCCAACAGGGTTCTAGAGGACCTGGGCGTGGGGGCTGAGCCCTACACGGTTCAATACGCCTTCCTCGGCTGGGCCTATCTCGGAAACCTCGAGGGGAGGCTGGAGACCGAGAGCGTCCAGTTCGGCCTGAACTTCGCCACGAAGCCCCCCAAGCCCAGCAAGGACCCGGTGCCGCGGCGCAGATACACGCTCGACAAGGATAGGTGGGAGCAGGGCTACCTCGACAGGCTCTTCCATAAGCCGGCGGAGACCGGGAGGTAGAGGGGCCAGAGGGCCACGGCCTAAAACATTAATATCACGGTTTTTTCGCCGAGGCGCCAGCCGCCCCCCAGATCTCTTCTCCATGCCTCTCTATATACTCCATGGCCTCCCACAGGCTCCTCACACAGGGCTCGGCGTCGCACTCCCTGTGCCTCGCCAGCTGGAGGGGATGGGCCCCCGCGGCCACTGCTCCCCGGTAATCGTATCTATACGTGTCGCCTATGTATAGCATGTCCCCCGGCTCTCCTCCGAGGAAGAGGGCTGTGTCCCGGAATATCCTTGGATCAGGCTTCTTGTATCCGGCGGCCTGGCTGGTCACTATTGTGTGGAAGAACTGTATGAGCCCGTGCCTGGCCAGGGATGCCGCCACCAAGTCGTGTGAGTCGGTATTGGATATCAGGGCTACCAGGAACCCCTTCTCCCTGAGCCGCTCGAGGAACCATCTAGTGTCGTCGTATGGCCTTATCCTCGACGAGTACTCGTCGATTATCGTGTCATAGACTTTCTCCACGAGG
>JALVHX010000007.1 GCA_027028805.1 Desulfurococcales archaeon
GTGCCTTTTCCGCGTCTATCTTGGAGAATTTCTCCAGGTACTCGAGTGTCTTCGAGACTATGGGGGATACGGAGCCTTCGCGTTTGAATAGTTCCTCGTAATACTTTTTCAGTATCTCGAGCGCCTCAGGGTTGGAGACATGCCTTGTAGACAGTATCTCTATATCTAGCTCGCTCGACATGCCCTATGTCACCTGGCTCTGACGCTGCTTAGGTTTTATATGGTCTGAGATGCTCGGGCCTCACTATTAGTATCTTCTTTTTCCTGCCAAGGCTTGTTTCCACGATATAGCATTTACCTCGTTTTCCAATAACGATGCCCGTTTTACCATGGTAACGTCTATGAGGCATCCCCTTGTGGATTGCTGGGTTTATTATTATGTTAACCCTTTCACCAGGCCTATATTCGTGTAGCAGGAGGCTGAGCGGGGGGACTGCGCCACGCTCTCTAACATGTTTCCTGAGAAGCTTCCTCGTCCTATGCCGGAACCCTCTAGGCGCCTTAACCATCTTGGATCAAACCTCCATCCTTGTTCTATTTCACCACTGCCTTGTTTCTCGATAGGGCTGGGCGCGCTATTAGTGTATGAAACATTTGTTGTGCCTATATATTGTTTCCCGCGGCGTCCTCCGTATAGGGTTCTACGTAGACTACGTCGAGCTCTATGCACTCGGCTTTTGCGCCAAGTATTGATGAGAAGCTTGGCTCCGTTCTTCCCTCGTCACTGTTTATTAGTTCTTTAATGTAAAGCCCGCCGCTACTATGTATTAGTGCCTCGAATACTTTTTTCCCTATCATTCTTGTTTTAACAGAGTATACTCTCCTTATCCTGAGCGTCTCTTTTTTCCTGCCAAGTATTCTTTTAGGGGTAAGCTGTCTTATTACGCGTTCATGCATTTCCTCCTCCAGCCTAAGGAGATCCTGTTTGCTCAGCTCCCTATCAACGTATACTAGTGCTTTATAGATCTTTGATTTACCCGTGGCGCCTGTCTTATATAGGCGTATCGTGTTCCTAGATGCCTCGCCCGTGATAACGGCCTCTACAACATCGCTGGCCAGGGCCTTGTTTAAGGCCTCTCTGTCTATATGCCTCTTCTTGGGAACCTTAACCTCGACTACAACCGGTCTCCCTGTTCCCAGCATCCTGGCGTCGACGTCCTCTCTGCCAGCGGCGTGTAATACTATTCTCTCAGCCTCAAAGATGGGGACAAGCTTCTCCGTGAAGAATTCTTCTAGTGAGTAGGGGTATCTCCTGCCATCCCTCGTGGCCCATATTGTATGGCTTATATTTCTAGCTTTTTTCCAGTAGACGCCTTTAAGGAGCACTGGGGCAACTATAGGTGTCATGAGCCCCGTCTCTAGATCTATTATTATCGTTATATCGGGTTTCTCGAAGCCCGGGGGGAGCCCTGTCAGCGCGGAGACTAGTTTTCCAACCTCTCTCTTCACCTCGTTTTTTATCGACTCACTATACTCGATCCCGGCCAGCGCCAGCACCTGTGTTTCACGGGCCCTGACAGCCGGCGTTATGGAGACTCCTATCAGGAAGTTCGATGGATTATATGTCTTTATTATCTCGGCCGCCTTCTTCGCCAGCTCCTCGAAGTATCTGCGCGACAGTTTGCCGCCGCAGACGTAGCATTGCTTGGTGCTGATGTCTTCTCCGTAGAGTTTCTCGTAGAGCGCGGCGAGGGGGCCGCCCGCGTTCTCGGCGAGCTTTCTCAGCCTATATCTGGCTTCTTCGGGGTTTTCTTTGGCGTGGAAGTGATTCGTCATCGCAAGCAGCGTCTTGATCGCGCGGCCTCTCTCATCGTTGCCTAGGCCCATGCCTAGTCTGGCATATATTCTGCCTAGACAATGGTCGCACAACGGGTATGTCTCTAATATTCTCTCGGCTTTCTCCAGTATCTCGTCGACCAGTTTTTTAGGCATATAGTATTCTCCCCCTTCTCCTAATAGAGTAGCCTAGGGCTTGGTCTATGATGTAGTGTGAGACCGCTATAAAGTATGGCGGGTGTCTTATCGATAGCTTTATTGTCTGTGCTGCTTCTCCGCTCCATAGAGTTTGATCGGGTGTTATTGCTACGAGCCTCGGGTTCATTGACGCTAGCTTGCTTATAGCTTCATAGTATTGTTCGCGGCTCCCCGGAGCCGATACTATGGCTACATCTACTTTACTGGGCGGCGCATCGCCGTATATGATCCCGGGGGCCGCGCGGCCCCGGCACAGGATCTTATTGATAAAGCCACGCAGGCTCCGTCTCTGAGGGTATAGGTGGCGCAGTGTTTCCCCATCCAGCGCCGTAGCGCGCCTCCTTTCCCGCCCCGCGGCTATGAGGTAGAGGCGTGTATCTATTCTTATGGCGTGTGATAGGAGGAGGCTGTTGATAATTATGTGCTCGGCTTCCCTCTTTTCCCCTGGACCACCGCATGGGTCGGCGCGCGTTATTATGATCCTTTTCATCGTAGATCTATTCTCCCGGCCTGAAGCTTCTCGAGAAGATCCTTTCTCCTCCTGAGCTGTTTAGAGAGCTTCTTCATGGCGTGATACTGCATCATGAGCTCTTTTACATCCTCAACCCTTACGCCGGCACCCCTCGCTATCCTCTTCATTCTTCTTCTATCAATGACGTCTGGGTGGTCGAGCTCGTAGTATGTCATGGAGTTTATTATCGCTGTCCACTTCTTCATCTTCTTCTCGACTTGTCTCGGATCTATGTCGAAGGGCATGTTGAGTCCTATCCCAGGGATCATTGAAAGTATTTTTCTCAGAGGCCCGAGTTTTCTTAGGCTGACCAGTTGTTTATAGACAAGCCTCATAGTTATTCTTCCGGCGACGAAGTCCTCTACGTCTTTCTCGGTGAACTCTATTTTTACGCGTCGTATTCTCTCAACGAGCCCCTCGATGTCGCCTATTCCAAGTATTCTGGCCACGAACCGCGGCGGCTTGAAGACTTCTAGCTCATCTATCTTCTCGCCTGTTCCCACAAACTTTATCGTGGCGCCTGTGGCGGCTACCGCTGATAGTGCTCCGCCTCCCTTGGCCGTGCCGTCGAGCTTTGTTATTATTATGGAGCCGACGGGTGTTGTTTTATGGAATTTCTCGGCTATGCTGTAGGCCTGCTGGCCTATGGCCGCGTCTATGACGAGTATTATCTCATCGGGCTTAACTTTGTCAGCGATCTCCCTCATTTCTCTGAGGAGATCTTCTTCTCTGTGGTGGCGGCCCGCGGTGTCTATTATTATTATATCGAATCCTTTTTCTAGGAAGAACCGTGTCCCGTGCTCGGCTATAGCGACAGCATCGTCTACGCCGGGTTCCCCGTACACTGGGACACCCGCCTTCTCTCCCAGCTGTTTGAGCTGCTGATACGCTGCTGGCCTATATGTGTCGGCGGCCACTAACCCGACACGGTATCCTTCAAGCTTATAATAATATGCGAGCTTGGCCGCCGTGGTGGTCTTTCCGCTTCCCTGAAGCCCGACAAGCATGATGACCCATGGCTTTCTGGGAGGATGGATCTCCGGTGTTTTCTCTCCGCCGAATAGCTTGGTTAGCTCCTCGTATACTATTGTTATGAGCCAGTCCTTTCTACTAACACCGGGCGGGGGCTCCTCTTGTAGGGCACGCTCCTTTATCCTCTTGGTAAGCTGGAAAACGACCCGTATATTCACATCAGCCCGTATAAGCTCCTTCTGCAGCTCCTTGACGAAGTCCGCGACTGCTCTGCGATACTCTTTGTCGCTTCGAAGAAACCGTGAAAGCGCTGCGCGGACTCCCTCTAGAACCAAAGCCCTGTCACTCTCCGCTTAACCCCTATATTGGCACAGCAGTTCTATTCTTACGTGTCCCCGGTTTTATACATGAGCTCTGCCGCGATTAATTCTATCTACCATATAGGGTTACCTGTTCCAACACTATATCGCGTTGGTTCAAGCTTGATAGTGGTTGACTAGAAAAGGCGCCGCCGCCGGGATTTGAACCCGGGTCACGGGCTCGACAGGCCCGCATACTAGGCCGGGCTATACTACGGCGGCGTCTCCGGGTTTGTTAGAATCGTGTGTATGGTTTATATTGTTTACTATGCCTTAGCCCTTGCCTATTTTGCCTACTTTCTTAAACCTCAGGTTCTTGCTCTTGCATCGCCGGCATTTAGTTGCGGTGGGCGGGTTTATGGCGCCGCATTTTCTACAGATCTTCTTATAGAGCGCCCTCTGGTACACTATCTTGAACTTCTCGGGATCAGTTATCGGCACCGTGTTACACCCCCGACGACTTGCCTGTCCTCCACGCGCCCTGGTTATCGTTATAGATGCTATTGCCTATTTTTGGATAGCGTGGTGGTTTATATTGATAACCCTTTTACGGGCTGTGGCCGAGCTATGCGATAGCGTTATAGAGGAAACGTGCCTAAGGATATAGAGCAACATTATTTTTCTTACCTGGAGGGGGTGCTGAGCTATGTCTTTAAGCCCGGTGGATGTCGCGGCGTATGTGTTCTGGAAGATGGGTTGCATTCACCCGTTTATAGCCAGCCGCGTAATAGCCCTATATGAAATGCTTTATTATGAAAAGAACGGGGAATGGCCTCTCAGCCTCAAGTATGTGGCCGGGCCCGGTGTTTTCTATATAGAGGGGTTTAAGGAGATTATAAGCGGGAACGAGTGCTTCGTAACAAAGGAAGGCGACCCTGTCCGGGGTATACATGGCTGTATAGAATATCGATGTAACCCGCCAGAGATCCCTCCTGAGCATAGAAAAGTTCTGGAAGACGCGATAAAGAGAGCCATAGGCAAGGAGCTGGGGGAGCTGAATAAACTCGTTGTACAACACCCGCTTTATAAGAGTCTTCTTGAGCGTGGAAGAGTTTAAGGCGCTGACAGTAATAATACAAGCGCCCCCGAGCCAATTATTATCCATTATTTAATTCTATAATCTGATGTAGACACGCGTCTTATGAACACACTCACTATATTTACGTTGAAATATTGGAGAAGAATTATAGGTGCAAGGTTGTGGAAACCTCTATGGGGCATCTATATCTCTATTTATCCCTGTTGCTGCTTCTCGGATTCATATTTAGCATACCTCTTCGGAGAAAAGGATTTCCTACAAGTCTTGGTTATCTTTTGTCCGGATTATTATTAGCGTTGTTTATGGATATACCGGATGAGGCTGTTTCTTTTCTTAGAAATATTGGGGAGATGGCCGTTGTCTTATTGTTTTTCGAGATCGGTTACGAGCTCAATATTGAGCGTGTAAAGGATCTCGCAGGCTTTCCCCTATACCTATCGCTCCTCGAGGTAATATTTGCCATGCTTATGAGTCTCGGTATAGGCCTCTTGTTCGGGCTAGATGTTGTTTCTTCATTAATTATGGGTATCTCTGCAAGCTTCTCTAGTACTGTTTTTACCTACAAGTTATTGGAGGACGCTCCTCCTTCGAGAAATGATGTCCGGGAGCTAATTTATAGAGTTGTTATAGTTGAAGACATTGTCCTCGTTGTTTCCCTAAGCATTATCGAGTCGTTCCTAACCAAGCCTGCCGAGCCTATTATGTTGTTATTGCCTATTACGCTCCCCCTAATACTATTTACGGTGTCTTATGAAATAACCCATAAGTATCTTAGAAAATATGTTTCAAACGATGATAATAGTATCATACTTGTGATCGGTTATGGCCTACTATTATCGTATATATCTGCAATGCTTGGTTCATCGCCTGCCATTGGGGCTTTTTTAGCCGGCCTATCCTTTTCTGGAACTTCTAGAGAACTTGTGGATAAGCTTAGACCTATCAGGAGCTTTACTCTCTTCTTATTCTTCATATCTATGGGTATAAGTTTCTCCAGCCACGACATCTCCACTAATACTATCATATTCGCCGTCATTATCGCCGTTATCCTGGTGGCTATACATACAATAGCCACGCTATCTGCATCACTCATTATGAGCGGGCTCGGTATTCTATACGGGCTTGAGGCTGGCATATATCTATCAACGCTCAGCGAGCTCGGGCTTCTCGTAGCCTATAGAGGTGTCCAGCTGGGCCTAATCGAGCACCGCTATGCCCTGAGTATACCATTAGCGGTATTAATTGCAAGCATCACATCCGCTTTTATGGCATCGCGGAAAACACATATAGTAATAAAATTTTATAGGAAAACACCTAATACTCTCAGAAAAACAATAAATATAATTACAAAATAATACAAGAAATAAATGTGATTCCCGGCAATAAAGATGATACTAATTTTATATTATA
The DNA here is from genome assembly GCA_027028805.1 of Desulfurococcales archaeon. GTDB lineage: Archaea > Thermoproteota > Thermoprotei_A > Sulfolobales > Desulfurococcaceae > JALVHX01. The sequence continues at coordinate 6,266 of JALVHX010000007.1, forward strand.
TGGACTGAGTATTGATAATTAAAAGAAGAATTAAAATGAAAAATAATTTATTACCCATTTAACT
>JALVHX010000008.1 GCA_027028805.1 Desulfurococcales archaeon
CGGCGTACCTTTTGCGTAAGGGGCCAGGGAGTTGCTCTCGGCGGCGAGGCTAAGTGGGTTGGCTCCGTGAAGACTCCCCCGGTGCTCGTCGGGGATGTGAGGATGGCGGGTAAATAGGCGGCTCTCCTGGATGCGCGGCGGCCCGAGCGGATCCTTTTTCCCCTATATTCCCCTATATGGTTGCCGAGGGGCACGGCGCCGTCTCCGAGTCTTTGCCGTGGAGGTGTTGTCTCCTTGGATGGGCTGGGCGGCGATATTATAGGCTTGTTGTTCTGGCTTCTCTTCCTCTACGTCCTTATTCATCCACAGCTCCAGATGAGGGGTCTCCGGGCCGCGAGGCTCCGGTTGATCGCGGCTATTGAGAGGAAGTATGGCTGGCGTGTTATAACGTTGATTCATAGGCAGGAGAGGGTTGGTTTTCTAGGGATACCGGTTTACCGGTTCATAGATATCGAGGACTCCGAGGCCGTTGTGAGGGCTATCAGGGCTACTCCCCCGGATACTACTATTGCCTTGATACTCCATACGCCGGGTGGCCTGGTGCTGGCGGCTTCCCAGATAGCGATGGCTCTTAAGAGGCATAGGGGCCGGAAGATAGTGATCGTGCCCCACTATGCTATGAGCGGTGGGACATTGATCGCGTTGGCGGCCGACGAGATAATAATGGATCCCGACGCGGTGCTCGGCCCCCTGGATCCCCAGCTACAGACGCCGCGGGGGGCTTTCCCCGCCCCGACCCTTGTAAGGGTTGCTGAGAGGAAGGGGGATGCGGCTAGCGACGAGACATTGATCTACGCGGATATTGCTGAGAAGGCTCTGCGGGAGATCAAGGGGATCATAGTGTCTCTCCTCGAGGATAGGGTGGGGAGGGAGAAGGCGTTGGAGATAGCTGATAGGCTTACCTCGGGCTACTATACCCACGACTACCCGATAACGGTTGAGGAGGCCCGCTCCATGGGTCTCCCGGTGTCGACCGAGGTTCCGCCCGAGATCTATGAGCTCATGGAGCTTTACCCGCAGGCTATACAGCAGAGGCCGGGCGTCGAGTATTTGCCGAGGCCCCAGGTGCCGTATTATCATGGGAGAGGGGGCTCGGGCTCCCAAGGTTTTTGATCCGGGGGGTTCGGCGGGGTTTCCTGGCTCCTCTCTATGGGGCTTGTTTGTTTCGTGGATAGTATTTTTTGGCGCCGTCCTCTATCCTTGTCTCTACTAGTCCTTTTTCTACGAGTGTTTTCAGGTGCTGGTATACTGCCTGGGGTGTTATTGATAGGCCTAGTTTTCTCCATATCTCGTATCCTGTTAGGCCTGGGTGCTTGTTTATTATCTCGAGTATCTTTTTCTTGGTGGGGCCGGGGAAGACTGTGGTGGCTCTTCTCCTTGACCCGCCTGTGTAGGGCTCCGGCGCCTTTAGGCCGTGGCCTGTTAGGAGCACTATTATGGCTTCGTCTCGGCTTGTCTCTATTGTTTTCTCGAGCGCGGCCTCGGCTGTCGCGGCCGATGGCTCTGTGAAGAGGCCTTCTGTTCTCGCGAGCTTCTCGGCGGCCTCCACGGCCTCTCTCTTGGTCACCGTGACTATTGTGCCGCCGCTTCTCCTTATTATCTCCAGTGTTTCCCGCCGGTATCTCGGCTCCCTGTATGCTAGGCCTGGGAGCGGTTTTTCCCTGCACTTTTTTCTCCCTGTGTATACTGGGTTTCCGCAGCTCTCTACTCCTATGTAGCGGGGTGTTTTCTCGGCTAGGCCCTGTTTTCTGAGCTCTTCGAAGCCCTTGTGGATGCTGTAGAGTGTTAGGCCTGAGCCGAGGGGTACTATGATCGTTGAGGGCTCCCGGCCCAGCTGGAGGTATATCTCGTAGGCTATGGTCTTCAGCCCCTCTATGCTCAGGGGGTTGCTGTGGCTTGTCGCGTCGTAGAAGCCTTTCTCGGCGAGCCGGGCCGCCAGCCTATAGGCTTCCTCGAGCCCCTTCTCGACGAGCCTAACCTCTGCGCCGTAGGCTCTCATCAGCATAGCCTTGACGGGGTCAACCCACCGCGGCACATATATTATGGCTTTGAGCCCGGCGTGGGCGGCGTAGGCTGATACGCTCACGCCCATGT
>JALVHX010000009.1 GCA_027028805.1 Desulfurococcales archaeon
CATCCTGGTCGCCGAAGTTGAACGCGAGAACTATTAGTTTATTCGTCGACGAGTTTATGTACGCGGCGACTATAGCGATCTTCTCCGCTATGCGGGAGCGCGCGATCTTCTCGGCCTGCGCCACGCCGTAGGTTGTGCGTTGCATCTGGAGCGTATAGGAGCGATATATTATGTAGCCGGCGCTGATCGTTATCCCTATGAGTATTATCGCGCTAAGGGCCTCAGATACAGCCCTCAGCCCGCGCCTCCTCCCAGCACGGCTCCTCATATATATACACCACCTATGTAGCTATTTCTGGCACAGCCCTTATTAACAATAGTTGCTGAAGAGAAGCTCTCCTCGAGGACTCTCTGCGACACATATAATAACTATATTAGGGAACCCGGCGGATTAGTTTATTTGAACCTGCTGGAGTGTTTGCTTCCACTCCACCGTATCCCGAGCCCGGAGCATAGGTGATCTATGTGCCCAAGATAGGGTTCCCCCGCAAGAAGAAGCAGGGGGGAGCAGAGGAGAAGCGGGAGGAAAAAGAGAAGAGGAAAGAGGATAAGGCCGAGAAGGAGAAGGCTGAGAAAAAGCCGCGCATAAGCCTGCGTGGCGGGAAGAAGGAGGAGAAGCGGGCCAGGAAGCCTCTTCTAGGTCTTGGCAGGAGGAAGGAGAAGCCGGGCGCTGCTGGAGAGAAGAGGGGGGAGGCGGCCGAGGAGGTTCTGGAGATAAAGCTTCGCAGGAGAAAGGTTGCCCGGAGAAAACCCGTTAAGAAGCGGCGGAGGAGGAGCGCCCTTCTCGCCGAGATCTATCGTATAATTATCTCGATTATAATAGAGGGCATATTGTTCGGGGGCCTCGTCGCAACCATTATCTATGTCATGGCGACGGGGCTGATCGATTCCCCGCTTATAGCCATACTGGCCGGGCTCATGGGGCTTGACAATGAGTCGGCGTTCCTCGCCTTCATAGGAATACTTATACCGATCACCGGGTTCCTGGCAGCCGATCTAGCGACCAGGAGCCAGAAGGGCATAAGCCTCGTAGGCATACTCACCAGGAGAGGCCGGCCGGTGATACTTACAGAGGAGAGGAGAACCATACCCCTCCACCCCGGCCGCATAGGGCTCGCAGGCCTCAGCCTCCTCATACCGGCCACGGGCGTACTGCTCCTAATACTCTTCCCTGTCGGCGGAGAGGTCAGGATAATAGGATCAATTCTCACAGCAGGCGGGATAGCTGTAAGCCTATGGCTGTTCGTGACAGCCATAAGGCCCGCGCCGCCACTACCATGGTATGTATCAATGGCCGTCGAGCTCAGGGCTGTTAGACACGAGGAGACCGAGAAGCTGGCGGAGCTGCTCCGCACGGCCGGAGCCACCGCGGCGCCCTCGATCGTCATGGCCCGCTACATAACAATGGCTGTTATCACCAGCTTCCTATTGATCCCCGTGGGCGTGTTCCTGGCGTTCGCCGTCTACTACCAGGTTCTACCCCTCGACATAGCCTTCGCAGCCATAATGCTGTTCGCCTTCATACTGGCGAGCGTGATCTACTACCCCTATATCAGGTTCTCCCAGCTACGCGGCGAGAGGAAGAGGCTTGTCGAAAGAGACCTACCGTTCTTCGCCATATACGCCAGCATCCTACAGAGCGCGGGGTTGTTCATAGACAAGGCTTTCCGCCGCATGATAGGCAACACGCTGCTACCCGGCATGGAGAGGGAGGGGAGGCTCGTCGAGAAGGATCTGAGGCTTGGGAAAGACCCGTTGGAGGCTGTCACGGAGCTGGCCAGGCACCACCCGTCCCGCAAGTTCCGCGACTTCGTCTTCGGCTACACCGCCGTGGTCAGGAGCGGCTGGGACGCCCTAGCATATCTAACAATGAAGGTGCGCGAGTATATCCAGGAGATCAAGTTTGACTGGAGAATGTATGCTGAGAAAGCGGGCAGCATGGGAGAGATGCTGATCATATTGTTCTTCATGCCCTCCACCATGTTCATCATGATCGCTGTCGTGCTCCCATATGGAGTAGAGGGCCTGATGATGGTCTTCAACTTCCTCATACTCCCGTTGACAACAGTGCTCATGGTCCAGATGATAGACTC
>JALVHX010000010.1 GCA_027028805.1 Desulfurococcales archaeon
TTTGTATTTTGATCAGATTTCTATGATTTCTATATTTCCGGGACGCCATGGCCCGGTGATCAATATAGTTGTGTCAAATATATGATTTATATGATTACTATTATTTACACCGGGCCATGGCGGCCACGTGTTATACCTGATACGCGTAGCCCTGTCCACGTCAACCTGTAAAGCGTGTAGTTCACCCTACTTTCTCCGAGGAAGCGCTCGAGACGGGGGTTTCTCTCCATCGATACTATCGCTAATACATTCTTTTTCAGGAAGAACAATGAGGCGCCCGTGTCCATGACTCCATGGATCAGGCGTCTTCTCGCCGAGTAGTCGAAGATCATGGAGGTAAACGCGTGGGCCTGCTCGACGAAAAACTCTACACTAGGGCTCTCCATGAGCCTCGCCAGCATCTCCCTGGCCAACCGGTATGCATCGCTTCGGATAGATGCCAGCATGCGGGGAGTGTCGAGCAATCCATCCAGGTAGACGGCGTAGATATAGGGGGGACGCGGCGTATACACGTGTTTGACTACGCCGCGTCCCGGGGGACCAGGCCTCACGCGTATCTCGAAGCCCCCATGGTACTCCGCCACAACATCCCCCAGGCCCGTGCGACACGTTACCTCAGCTATATGGGCCGGCGCCGCCGCGTCCTCCAGGATCATTGTTTTCCCGTAAAGCAGGCTGGCGGCAACGCTGTAGGCGAGGGATAATGCGGCGCTGGCGCCGAGCCCTGCTCCGAGGGGCGCGGGCGACCTAGCGGCTAGTTTGAGGGGGCCTAGTTTCTCGGAGAGAAACCGTATAAAACACGTATCAGAGACATCTACTCCATTATAGAGAACCCTTGTCTCCTCGGAGATACAGGCCCTGGCCCTGAGGCCTGGCTCGAGGCAGAAGCCTGCGCCAAGGCTCCCCGTCTCTGAGGGATTGTCTGCCCAGACAGGCACCCATAGGCCTGAGAGGTGGAGCGGCACCCATACATCTATGCATCTCATCCCGTTTCTCCGCCCTCTCCCAGAGCCTCCTCCTGACCCGTGGAGGCCTCCTCGCCGCCTCCCCTAAGGGCTCCGGCCAATAGATCCCCTATTTTCCTAGCAATAGTCTCCTTGAAAACCTCTCCCAGACACTCTTCTCCATCCCCCCACACTATGCATGCATTTGTCCTCGTTTTACCGAACCCCTTGTTCCTCCACACGGTGTTTGCCACGATGTATGTGAGCCCGTATCTCTCAAGCTTCTCGCGTGCGCGCTCGACAAGCTCCTCGTCGCTTCTAACTGTTTCGGCGGCGAAGCCTATTGTCACCGGCGGCCGCGACGCGCCGAGCTTCAGCACCTTGGGTGTCGGTAGAAGCCTTATGTCGAGGGGGCCCTGCCTCGTCGGTATCTTCTCCGGGTAGCGGCGCCCCGGCCTATAGTCCGCGGGCGCGGCCGCGAACACGGCGGCATGGTATTTCTCCTCTCCCAGCGCCTTCTTCACCGCATTAGCCATTTCGAGCGTGGTTGTCACAGGTATTCTCTTCACAAGATACGGCGGCTGGATCTTCAAGGGGCCATGGACAAGCGTGACCTCCGCGCCCCGGCACGCCAGCTCCAGGGCCACCGCGACACCCATGTAGCCTGTGCTCGGGTTTGTGATGACGCGGACAGGGTCAAGGTACTCGTAGGTGGGTCCCGCGGTGACCAGGACACGGAACCCCTCTAGGTCCCTGCCCCGGTTCACGGCCGCGTCGACGCACCACGCGAGATCCCTTATCGGGGGATACTTGGCCTTATCCTCCTCCACCAGGGGAGGTATAACTATGTATCCATGCGAGCGAAGCATTTCCTCGACACGCGTTCTCTGGGGAGAAGCGTATAGGTTGATGTTCATCGCGGGAACTATGAGAACAGGCTTCCCAGCGCCTCTGAGAGCCGCGGCGGTCAACGAGACAGGGGTGTCCGTTACCCCCCACGCTATCTTAGCCATAGTGTTGAGGGTGGCCGGCGCCACGGCCATGGCGTCCGCGCTCTCAGCCAATCCTATGTGCTCAACCCTCCCCGTTATCTCCGCGACGACATCGCCGTCGACAGCCCATCTCCAGAGCCGCGGCGCAACCATCTC
>JALVHX010000011.1 GCA_027028805.1 Desulfurococcales archaeon
AATAGGGTTGTATAGGGAGAAGCCCGACGAGGCTCTTGCGAGGCTGGTGCTGCTAGAGTTCCTCTACTACCACGACCCCGTCGCCGCCCTGGCCTCCTCGGCCTCGATAATAGAGAAGATAACGCCTCTGCTGAGGAGAGGAGAAGAGGGGTGGAGGAGGCTCTTCGAGGCGGTGGTGAACGGGCCGCTATCCCAGGCGCCCCCGAAGGCGCTCTCCCCGATCCTAGACCTGGTGCTCCGGGAGATGAGGAACTGCTGCTTCGAGGAGAAGGCGGCCCTGGCCTCCATGGTCCTCAACAACTATGCCCCCGAGATACTCTGCTCCACGGAGACAGCGGATAAGCTGGCGGAGCTGCTCGCCAAGATGGCCGAGGAGATTAGGGGAGAGGCGACGCCGAGCGACTACAGGATCCACTACCTGGTCTCCCTCTACAGGATGCTGAGAAACACGTGCAGCAGGGCGGGCGCGGAGCTACCCGAGAAAGCAAAGGAGGCCGACAAGGTCTTCGCGGAGCTGGGCAAGAGGCTAGCGGAGACAAGCGGCTAGGAGCGGCGAAGCCCCCTTCTACGCAGCCGCGAGGAAACATTGTCAGTGGCAACATCTGGGCGTGGCCGAGAGGAAAAAGGGGTTTTCGCCGAATCCATCCCGGCTTTTATAATCCACATGCTTTTATTTTTATGCGGCAACTATACAGTTCTACGTTATATGATAGAGCCTTGGCCTGTGGTGTATGCATGTTGTCGGAGAAGAAGATCACTATAGCTGTTCAACGCTATCCCCCCGAGGTCGAGAAGGCTGTACTGGATGCCCTGGCTAATGATCGATGGGTTCTCGGTGAGGCTGTGAGGGAGTTCGAGGAGAGGTTTGCCAGGTATATAGGCACCGATTACGCGGTAGCGGTCTCCAATGGGACGGTCGCCCTCCTAGCGATCTATGAGGCGCTCGGGCTGCGGGGGAAGCGGCTGGTGACGACGCCCTACACCTTCGTGGCCACCGCGGCGGCCGCGTCCTTCATAGGCGCCGAGGTGTTCTTCGCGGATATAAGGAGGAGCGACGCCTGCCTAGACCCCTCCAGGGCCGTCGAGACCGCTAGGAGGATCGGGGCCGAGGCCGTGGTGCCCGTCCATATATTCGGGTACCCGGCCCCCCTGGAGGAGCTTGTCGAGGAGGGCTTCGTGGTCGTCGAGGACGTTGCCCAGGCCCATGGAGCAGTCATAGATGGCAGGAAGGCCGGCAGCATAGGGGTGGCCGGCGCCTTCAGCTTCTACCCCAGCAAGAACATGACGGTCGCAGGCGACGGAGGCATGGTTACGACGAGCGATGAGAAGCTATACAAGAGGATACTCATGATAAGGGATAACGGCCGCGTATCAAAGTATACCCATGCAGTGGCCGGCCTCAACCTGAGGCTCAACACGATCAACGCCGCCATAGGGCTCGTCATGCTCCGCCACCTAGACGAGTGGAACGAGAAGAGGAGGATGCATGCACGCCTCTACCACGAGGGCCTGAGGGGGCTCGCGGAGCAGGGCCTCCTTGAACTCCCGCCGCTCCCCGACAAGCGCCGCGTGCCCGCCTACAACACATACCCCGTCCTGGCCAGGCCCGAGCACAGGGATGCGCTGGGAGCTTATCTATGGGAGAACGGCGTGTATGCACCCATATTCTACCCCATACCCCTCCACCGCCAGCCCCTCTACAGCGAGAGGTTCGCGGGCGAGAGCTACCCGGTGGCGGAGGAGTGGAGCCGCCGCGTCCTCAACCTCCCGGTCCACCAGTTCCTCGAGCACGGCGACATAGAGTATGTGGTTGAGAAGATAAACACGTTCTACGAGAAACAGCTCTACATGGACAAGGAGTGGCTCGAGAAGGGGAGGAGATGGATAAGCGGTATGAGGTGAGCGGCGGCGTGGACACCATCCGCGTAGGCGTCGTGGGAGTAGGGAAGATGGGCTACCACCACGCCAGGGTATACAGGGAGCTCGCCCGAGACCTCGGCATAGAGCCCGTCGCAATAGTCGACGTCGACAAGGCGAGGGCCAGGGAGGTTGCCAGGAAATACGGGTACAGCGAGGTATACACCGACTAC
>JALVHX010000012.1 GCA_027028805.1 Desulfurococcales archaeon
TAGTTATCCTCGGCATAGCCTACGGTTTCACCTATGTATACCACTCATACCTGAGATACGGCGAGAAACAGTATAGCGTGGCATCGTTCAGGTCAAGGATCACTGTGCTGAGCCAGATAATGGAATCGTGTCTCGCAGATGCACTAGTGGAAGCTGTTGAAAAAGACCTTAGCAGCAGTGATAATTTTATCAATGTTATTTATACCATTAATAGCCGGGAGAACCGTCACCAGCTTAGCCCAAGCGATATAGAGAGAATCAAATGCCATATATTCAGCAAGCTAGTGGATAAGTTCAGTGATCGGTTAACGAGAAGCACCCGCCTCTCATTTGCCGTAACAGATAGAGACTTTATCGGAGAAGTATACAGCCTATACAGCTCTTACTGCTCAACCAGTTGCTCATCCACCGAGCCCTGCTTAGTCGACGACATCGATGTAAGTTATAGGGAGGTAAGCGTTGAGCCGGCTTTCCCACCCATACAGGGATTCTCATACGGCCTAATAGTGAGTGGTAGCGTGGGGTACCGCGAGGATACCTCCGAGTACACCGTGACGGTGGCCGTGGGCGTGGATATAGTTGATGCGGAACTCTACATCGGCTCGACATCTATACAGGACACATACCTATACCTGGATATAAGAATATGGAAGGGATACATGGTTAATAATCAGAGAATACTGTTTATAAGAGACATAGTTGTTAAAAACGTAACAATATTTAGATATGATGGAAGCAGTCTGGAGCAACTGCCGCAGAACACCTATCAGATAACCGCGAGCCCGGATAACGGCGAATACAAGATAAAAGTAAACACTCCGCTAAACACGATACTAGGCACAGATACATTATACTTGGTGAAGATACAGCAGTTAAACGGAGTACCCATATATATAGCTACATTTATAAAAGGAAAACAATAATGGTTAACCCAAGCACGGTGTATCATTGAAATTATTTTTATTAAGAGAATAAGAGAATAAGTCTAGAACACCGTATCCACGACTATTTATGATATAAACTCGCCGCGGAGTATTAGGAAAAGAGAAACAATATGGCGGGGTGCATGCGTGTTGGGCTCCAGTATGTATGATTACGTAGTCATCGGCTCCGGTGTCGCAGGCTACCCGGCCGCCTGCCGGCTGGCCGACCGCGGCTTCCGCGTGGCCGTTGTTGAGCGCGGAGCGATAGGGGGAGAGTGCACGAACTATGGATGTGTCCCGAGCAAGGCCCTCTACAGGGTCGCCCAGGCGGCTGAGACCGCTAGGAGGCTCGGCGGAGAGCTCAGGGCTGGCTGGGAGAGGGTTGCGGACTGGGTTAGAGGCATTGTAGGAGAGGCTAGGAGGGGCATAGAGGTCTTGCTCGAGGAGAGGGATGTCGACATCTATAGGGGCGGGGCGGTTGTCCATGGGTCACGGGTGGCCGTGGGGGACAAGGTGCTCGAGGCCCGCCGTGTTCTCGTCGCCGTCGGCACAGAGCCCAAGCCGTTTCCCGGGACAGTGTTCGACGAGAAGAGGATTATGAGCAACAGGGGCTTCTACAAACCCCTCGAGGAGCCGCCTAGGAGGCTACTGATAGTGGGGGCCGGCGTCATAGGGGTCGAGGCCGCCTACGCCGCCGCCACGGCTATGGGAGCTGAGGTAACGGTTGTTGAGGCGCTCCCCCGGATAATGCCCGGCTACGACATAGATGTCGCGAGAACCATTGAGAGGTATCTCAAGAGGGAGCACGGGGTGCTCGTCTACAAGAAGACCTATGTCGACAAGCTGAGGCCCCTGAGCGGCGGCGTGGAAGCTGTGATCGGGGGCGAGAGAAAAGTATTCGACGCCGCGCTCATCGCTATAGGGAGAAGGCCCCTAGGCCCCGAGGCGGCGCCGGAGCTGGGGTTCGGGCCCGGCGGCTTCATAGAGCACGACGACTCCATGGCTACAAGCGACCCCAGGATATACGTGGCGGGAGACGCCGCGGGGCCCCCGCTACTCGCGCACAAGGCGATCATAGAGGGGCTCGTGGCGGCGGAGAACATGGCGGGCGGCTCTATGAGGGCTCCGCCACGCCACCTGATCCCCTCAACAGTGTTCACGGGCCT
>JALVHX010000013.1 GCA_027028805.1 Desulfurococcales archaeon
ATATTGTTGTTGATGGGAAGGGCTGGGTCTCTAATATCAACGCGGGCGTCATAGTGAGGTACTCGTATAACGTGACGATCAACCGTACCAGTGAGCGCGGCTTCAATATAACCTTTAACAGGTATGGATTAATACTTCTCGAGTCATCCCTGGTGGTGGTTAGGGGCGCGTGTATCGCGAACAATACTAATGGAGTGCTTGCCTGGAGGAGCAGTGGCTTATGGTTTACGTTTAACAATATAGTTGGAAACGATGCCGCGATTATGGCTGTATATTCTACAAGCATACATGTATACCTGAACAATTTCATCGCGAACAGGTATGAGCTGGCAGGGTTCTCGTCGACTATAAGCCTCCGTAGCCCTGTGGCGCTGAGCTATGGCTATGGGAACGCCACGTACACGGGGTATCTCGGGAACTACTGGGATAAGCAGAGCCCGCGCGTGGACGGTGACGGTGATGGGGTAGTGGATCAGCCGTATAGGACGCCTTTCGGCGAGGACGCGTACCCGCTCTATAGCCTCGTCGACGAGTATACCGTGTAGCGTGGCCTGGCGGCGCGTCCCGGGAGGGCAAAGCCCCAGTCTTTTTCCTCGTCACCGTCTATATGGTATTTTTCTGGCTTTTCTCATGAACTCGTCTATTTTTAGTGCTAGGTAGTCGAGCGTCCTCGCTCCCTCTATTTTCTCGGAGTATATTGTTTCGCCGTTTTCTATGTATAATAGGAGTGTTGTGGGTGAGGCGTGTATGTTGTAGTGTTGGAAGCTTTTCTTGGCCGCCTCGGATCCGCATCTTTCCGCGAACCAGTCGCATAGTATTATGATAAAGTATGTCTTGTCCAGTTTTCTCCCGATCATTTCTATGTAGGTGTACCATGTGATGTCGTAGACTCTGCAGGCTGGGCAGCTGGCGTTGTCGAAGTATATTACATGGATCCCGGTTTTCTCGGGCGTGTAGTGGCCGCCGCTTCTCTTTATGAGTAGCCACTTGCCCCGCTTCTTATCGTACATATAGATTCCGTGGGGGGCGTTGGCGCCGACTATGTCGAGCTCGATGCGGCCCGGTCTTCTCTCCAGGAGCTTTCTCGCCATCTTATCGATGATCTCTTGGAGCTCGTTGTCTGTCACGGCTGCTCTTTCCCTCCAGGGGCCTGTTCTACTCGTGTTTATGTGCAGCTGCATAGGCATGTGCCCTTGACAACTACGTGGTCTCTGAGCCCTCGTTTCTCGAGCTCCTCTAGGAACTCGCTGAGGGAGGCTAGGGGGACTAGGTAGGCGCCGCGGCAGAGCCGTATTCCATTGTATTTCTCCACGAGGCCTCGTCCACGGTATCTTCTGCCGTTGATCGTGACAGTTGTGCCGAGGAGTAGTTTCGTTAGCTTGTTCCGCGTGCCATGGGGCGTGTGGGCGGACAGCTTTATTATGGCGTATCTCTTATCCATGCACCCACCCACCAGTTTTTATGCACAAACATGCATAAAAACATGGCGCCGGGAAACAGCATCCCGCAACACGCCGCGGCCCCGGTTTCATGTATAGCTGGAAAAGAGTATGAAGAATACGGCACCTTAGCCAGTATGCTAAGGTTATCCGCCAGGCCCTTATCTACTGGGTTGTGGAGCCGCGGGATTTGGTTCCCTCCGGGGCCTCCGCCATGTGAGAACACAACCGTATTCATCGCTGTACATCAACAATATGCATGTAATCCAAAAGAACAGCGATAGGTATATCCAAGATAATATCATTGATCATGAGATATACATGGTTAACACGCATGGATAACATAAGTTTCACTTTTTGAAAAGTTTTCTTTGTAATATGTTTCTAATAATTTCCAATGATTTACCTTCTAATAAACTCTCAACAGCTTCAGTATCAATTGCTACGTATCTTCCCGACTTGAATGACGCTCGTAGCAAGGCCTTATCTTCGGTCCAGATAGGGAGCTCTAACTTGAGTGAGAGTGCTATAAAGGGTGTATCCTTGGGGTCGAACTGGCTTGCTATGGAATATGCCTCCTGTAAGATATCTGCATATACTTCCCTAGGGACTATTCTAATCAATGAAAAGGCTAGCAAGACTTTATTCC
>JALVHX010000014.1 GCA_027028805.1 Desulfurococcales archaeon
AATAAGCCTCTATCCCACGCCTCAAGCCATCCCTCGCCTTATAGATCACGACTCTCAGGCTCAACCAGGACCCCTCCACAGCCTCCTATCCATAATATGGATCCCTGATCACTATAATAATTATGGGAGCATGCCCCGGCCACTGCTAGGGACAAGACACGACAATATATGCGGCGGCGAGGCCTACGAGATACATGGCCGCTGTAAACAACCCCAGGCCGCGGAGCCCGAGCCTCCTCCTAGCCGCCCAGTAAACGTGGGCGGCGATGGAGAGCGCTACGAGCACGAGGACATGGAGCGGGGGAGAATACACAGCCATAAACAACGCGGAGCCAGCCAGGTTGAGGAGAAGAGATGCTATAAGCGCGTCATCGCCCAGAGCCACCGCGGTCGTCCTCAGGCCAGCCGCGGCGTCTGCGGCCATGTCTACGACCGCCGTGTCTATATAGTAGGATGCGGCTATCAGGGAGAACGCCGCCAGAGCCCATGGGTCGGGGGAAGAGCCCGCCGCATAGGCTCCCGCCGCCATGGGGGCGGCGAGGAGCCCTATAGTGTTCATTACTAGGTCCAGTGGGGCGGAGCCCTTGAGCCGGGGCCTCACGGAGTACATATAGGACACCACGCCCCCGAGCGCCACGAGAGCCGCGACGCGGGGCTCGTATGGGAGGCTGATAAGGAACGCCGCGGCAAACAATGCGGCCGCCGCCGAGACGAGGCGGCCGGGCTGAGTCCCCAGGAACAGGGCCGCATTCACGTGATCCTTTGGGCCACTGATCCTGTCCACGTCCATGGAGTCCGATGAGTCGTTCATGAGGTGTGCTCCCGTAGAGACTAGTAGGAGAACGGTGAGCCATAGAATAGTGTCTGTGTCGAAAACCAGCTCCTCGCCGGGTATGCACGTGAACCCCGAGGATACGAGGCTATCCCAGTAGTAGCCTATGATGAAAGACGTCGATACTATGATGAAGAGCGCGGGCCTCAGGAGAGCCGATACCGCCACGGCTCCGCGTCTCAGCCACATACCCCTTATCCCCGGCTATAATGCTCGGCGAGAAGGCCTCGGCGGGCCCGGCTAGAATGCTATGTAGCGGTAGGCTCTATTATATCTCCTGATCCCCAGTATCCTCCTCAGAGCCTCGGGGCCAAGCCTCCCGGCTCTCCTAGCCGCCACTATCCGGGCCGCCGAGACAGGGCCTATGCCGGGAACCCTAAGCAACTCCTCCATAGAAGCCGTGTTAACGTCCACGGGGTAGAGGCCCGGGTTTCTCTCGGCGAAAACAATCTTCGGGTCACGGTTCGGGAGCATCCCGTCCTCGCCCACTATGCTCTTAACCATGTCTAGTGTGAAGCCGTAGCTTCTCATCAGCTCGACAGCCTGCATAACCCTATGAGCCCTCCATGCGGGAGCCGGAGGCCTGTTCTCGAGGGGCGTGCCGGGGTAGGGGCGGAACCCGCTTATATACACACGTGTAACGCCTATTGCGAGAACCCTGTGCACGGTCTCGAGCACCTCGAGGTCGGTTTCATCCGAGACCCCCACCATTATCTGGGTGTCAACCCCCCATCTGAGACCCCCGGGGCCGCGGGGCTCGCGGCTCCGCATTATCCTGACAAGCCACTCAAGCCTCTTCACTATATCCTGGAGCCAGCTACCCTTGCTGGGAGCTATCTCGGGGAAAACCGTGGGCGGCGCCTCTATGTTGAGGCCCGCCCTATCGGCTACCGTCGCCGCCCTCTCAACAAGCTCCATGGATGTCCCCGGCATGAGGCGGAGATGGATGTAGCCCCTGTATCCCCGTCTCCTAAGCATCTCCGCAACAAGTATCTCGCGTTCAACAACGAGGTCGGGGTCTCCGTAGAGCGTGCTTGAGAGGAAGAAGCCGTCAACGCGGCCCGCCCTATGGTTGCGGAGAAAATACTCCACTAGAACACGGGGATCCCAGGTTGTCCGCCGCCTCCTACAGAACCTGCTGAGGGGGCAGTAGCCGCAGTCCATGCGGCACCCTGTTGATAAGAGTGTCTTGAACAACCTGTAGCCCCTGCCCCTGTAAACCGGGGC
>JALVHX010000015.1 GCA_027028805.1 Desulfurococcales archaeon
GATGGGGACGGGGACGGCGTGAACGATGAACCGCTATACTTTACGGGGACAAGCATCGTGCTCGACTACTACCCGTTGAGCAGTAGGCCCGAGGGCTACGAGGTGCTGGGGCCGGGGAGCGATGGAGGAATAGCGGCAATCTACACCGGTAGGCCCGTAATACTCGCCCCGGGCGCCGAGGACAAGGAGATAGCGATCCTGGTGCACAACCCGGGCCCATGGTACCGGCGCATAGACGTAGACGTTGAGGCGCCCGACGGCATAGAGGCCTCGGCATCTAGGGAGAGGCTCGTGGCCAAGCCCTACGAGACCATAAGGCTCTCAGTAAACATAGGCGTGGGGAATGGAGCCCACAGCGGCCTCTACACGGTAACCGTTAAGCTATCCGATAACGCGTCTAGAACACCCATAGAGATACATGTACCAGTTAAGATAGAAGCCTATCCCGAGACCCCTGGCTCCTCCGGAGAGGCTATGGAGGCCACGATATATATAGTGATCACAATCATAGCCGCGGCCTCCGCCGCAGTATACCTGCTAGCCAAGAAGATGCGCGGCCGCGGAAACCCATAGGGATCCCGCATTTATCTCCCCAGTAAACGCTTGTAGAGCACGAAGACAGTCACAGCCGCTACAACGGCGGCCGCGGCCGCCGCGGCCCAAAGCATCCTCTCCCAAGGAGGCTGTTGCTCCTCCCCCGCCCATATCTCGACTATATACGTCTTCGTCGTCTTCTCCCCGGCCTCCTCATCGTATAGCTCCACGGTGATCCTATATGTTCCCCGCGCCACCCCGCCCCGGGGCTTGAAGGACACTATATAGTACCTGCTCCCCAGGGGCGGCGCCTCGTCCTCCACCCACCCGGTTCCGGACACGATCCCTCCTGTCCCGGAAACGCTTCTACCAGCTATATAGGCTTCTATGTCGCCCGGGGCGTGGACCGCGAGCCTGTATCTACGGGTCTCGTTGAAGGGGTTGTACACCATGAGGAACAGGGGCCGGTTCTCTCCATGATACTGCTCGTTGGCAGGCCTCGGTAACCCGATGGCCGCCAACACCATGCTTCCCCGGGAGCCGGATCCTATCACATCGTATTTCACGGGCTCCCCTGCTAGAGGGAAAGCGTCTACAAGGAACACTGTATAAGTATACGGCTCATCGATCACGCCGTCACCGTCCTCATCCACCCCCATATAGCCCTCCCAGTGGTTGCCGAGAAACCCCTCGTGGAGCCGGCCCCCATACATGTATCGGAGGGGCCGCGGGCTATGGGCCGCCGCGGTGCTCGACCTTATGATCGGCGCGGATGCTCTGCCCCCTATGTTGCATAGGTACATGTATATGTTGCTCGAGTTGAGGGCGTGGAACGGGGCGCCGGCGGCGGGTCCCCTGAAATATATCTCTGAGCGCGTTATGGCCGCGTCTCTCGTGTTGTTGAAGAAGAAGGCGTAGCCGGGCATGTGCCCCGTTATCTCGATGGATACATTATGTATCCTTATATTGCTCGAATCCTCCACGTATACCGCGGCGAGCACGCTATCGCCCACGCTCTCGATGGATAAATCCCTGATCACCACGTGTCTCGACGAGTATACGGCGACTGCGGCGGAGAACCTGGATGCACTTATCCCCCTTATCCCGGGGCCCCGTATGGTGATGTTCTGGGACGACGCGACTATGACCGCGGCTCCCCCGAGCCCTCTCCCTGTATACATGGTTGCTATGCCGGAGGCGTTCACAGACACGGTTATGTTCGAGGACGCATAGATCACGGCTTCCCCCACGTCCCCTATGCTCAACGGGGCCCCGGTGTAATCCTTGATGTAGACGAGAGGCTTATCGTTTACACTGGTGTTCCACACGCTTATCCGGGGGATCACGTCTACGCCGGCGGGGTAGAGGATTGAGCCGTTGAAGACCGTGTTGTTGACAACCGCCCCCGCCGCATCCTCGTCCACGAGCATGCCAGCGTTCTTGAAAAAGCATCCGTCAACCGTGGCCGCGGCCTCCTCGCCTACATATAGGCCTATCACGCCGCCCCCAGGGGCCTCTATGGATACGTTAAGCAACACCGCCTCGGCCCGCTCAACATATATGAGGGGTCTATAGGAGGCCTCCCTGCTTCCACGGCGCACATATATATCCTTGATCACCACGCCGCTGGAGTTCCTGACCAGGAGCACGGTGTCCCTGTTCTCGACCACGGGGCCGCCTACACCGGTGATCCTCAGCCCGGGCTTGCCGTCGATAACTACAGCCTCGTGGTATACACCGGGCCCAACTATTATGGTCGAGTAGGCCGGGGCCGCGTCGACGGCCTCCTGTATGCTGGGGTAGTCGCCGGGGACATGGATCACCCTACTCTCTTCTCCGGGAAAAACAGCTGTGCGTAGAGACATATGGCTGGTGGATGCCGTTAGCAGGGATAGACACAGCAGAGCCATAGAGACGAGGAACGATGCACGGGCCGGAGCCACGGGCCAGCTCCCCGGGGACAACATCCTTATACAAAAATCCTTCATGTGGACACGAAAATAAATCTTTGAGATCCCGCCACTGGGCCGGCGGAGGAGCTGTGGATGCCTCGTCTTATCCGCGCCGCATGCGGCGTGGATAGATCCTTATGCCTTCTCTGAGCGCCTCGGAGACGACGATGCTTCTCTCCTTTTTCTCGTCGAGCTCTCTGGGTGTTAGGGGTATTAGTGTCGCGTCGCGGGGCTTGTCCCATAGCCTGTATAACATGGCCATGCGCTCCTCCATGCCCATGCCCTCCCAGTCCCTGGATACTATGACTAGGTCTATGTCGCTGTCCTCCGCATAGTCTCCGCGCGCTATGCTTCCAAACAATATTATCTCGTCTACGCGCACGCCTTTCTCTTCGAGCCTATCGGCTAGATCCCTGGCCCATTCCGCGGCCTCCTCTACTAATTCTCTCCAACGCCTCCTCCGCTCTCTCAACAAGTCTTCTAGCCGCCTCCACCGCCCTCTCCGATGTCTCACGGCTTATCACCTCGTCGGGCAACCCCTCCACAAGATCGGGGTAGCGGGCTAGGTGGTAGTACTGGGTGAGCTCATAGGCGGCCTCGAGCTCCTTGTCGCCGAGGCCTAGGTCGAGGCCGAGCTCCTCCATGAGCCTCCGTATATTATGGGTCTTGGGGAACCATCCCTTCACCGCTATGAGCAGGGCTTTCAAAGCCTTCTCGGCGGCCTGCTGGGCCCAGAAGACGGCCGCGGCCCGGTCGTCTTCCCTAAGGCTCCTGTAGGCTCTCTCCAGGTCTCTGCGGGCCGAGCTCATCCACCAGAACGCCTGCTCCCGCACCAAGGAAGCCGCATCCACCCCTTAAGGATGCCTGGTCCCGGCTTTCCACGAAGCCCCGGGGAGTGTCGCCGGGAAGTCTGCCGCTATACAGGGGCTATTCATCCTAAATAGTATATAGTTTTGCTCGGCCAGTATATAGTATGGGGTGCCGTTGTTTGCGTGAGGATGTGTTCAATCTCCTCCATCACAGGTGCCGTGTACTGTATAGCGGCGTAGCCGGCGGCGTCCCCGTATTGTTTCTCCACGGCTACAGCTTCACAAGCGACGTGTGGAGGGATATAGGTGTCCTAGACGCGTTGGAGAGGGAGGGCATACCGTTCGCCGCGGTCGACATGCCTTATGGGAGGAGGAGCCGGTGTAGCCCGCGGTCACGGGATCCCGTTGTGAACGTGGAGGTGGCCCGTGAGGCTTTGAGGGCCGTGTATCCGGGGGCTCCCAGCCCCTTCGTTGTGGGCGCGAGCCTGGGCGGATACATAGCTCTCCACTACGCCGGGAGATACGGGGCGGCGGGGCTCCTCCTGATAGCACCGGCGGGGCCGCGGGACGAGCTCCTGGGCATCGCGGAGCGGCTACGAGTCCCCGCAACCATAATTGTCGGCGAGAAAGACGATGTCGTCTCCCACAAGGATATGCGGATCCTGGCCGAGGCCTTGGGGGCCAGGCTACACATATACCCTGGCGCGAGACACGCCGCCTACCTGGACAAGCCCGATCTATTCACACGGCACCTCATAGAAGCCTACAGGAGCGCTGTGGCCGGGGAATAGCGGCGGGTTCTCTATAAATAATCCCCTTCCCGATACAGTGTTTTTGACGCCTCCTCATACACATGAGAATCGTGTAGTAACAGAAAAGAATTGGAAGCAGATATTGCACGCTATGCTCCGAGCAGTTATAATAGACAGCCGTGGAGGTTCTATGTCGTGTATAGTAGACGGGTTCTAGACGAGCTCTCAGCCATCCATGCGGGTGGCCTCTGCCGCGATAATCCCGGTATCGATACTACCGCTCGGCTACCCCGCTTACCGGCCGAGGACTCCGCCCCGCAGGAGCCTGGAGGAGATAGCCGGGTCATAGAGTAGGTGTGTGGCCGCGGATGGGGCTGTGGGGGAAAAGAGTATATAATGATATGTGTTTTACGGGGCTCCACGGTGGCCCTCGTGTGCTTCTCTTCTTATTCCGGCTCGGCTGTGGGCTTGTGGGGGATCACGCATATGAACTCTAGGTCCTCGCTTCCCCTGTTCCAGTACTCGTGCTCTATGTTGGGGGGTATGTATACATAGAAGCCCCTGGTGACCCTGTAGACCCTGTCCCCGATCCTTATCTCGCCGACACCCTTCAGTATAAAGATCTCGTGCTCCCATGGATGCTTATGCGGCTTTATGTGGCCGCCGGGCTCGACGGTGAATACCCTCATGGCGAACAATGGCGCCCCATCCTCTTTCCTGATAAGCCATCTTATCCACGTCTTCTCGGCCAGCTCCTCGGGGACGCGTTGCTTCTCCACGAGCGTGTAGAGACCCACCTTGGGCTCGCCGTACCTGTTCACCGAGACACCACCTCTCCGGGGCTATTGCCTGGTTATATGGGACGCGTGATCATATTCGTGTGGCGGGTAATCTGTTTTCCCCGCGTCAACGCCGCCGCGGCATAAGTATTTAAAGTGTTAACTTTAAGAAAACGGTACCTGGGGCTGGGCGCCATGGATGCTAGGCGTGTCATCGATATAGCCGTCTACACCGCCCTCGTATACGCGGCCACCGTCGCCGTCCAGATATATCAGCCGGCCACCGGGGGCTACTTTAACCTGGGGGAGGCTGTTATATATCTCGCCGCCCTCCTGAGGGGCCCCGTGGTCGCCGGCGTAGCGGGGGGTGTGGGGGCGGCGCTAGCGGATCTATCCACCGGCTACGCCATATTCGCCCCCGCCACCCTCGTGGTCAAGTTCCTGGAGGGCTATGCCGCCGGGCTCCTCGCCGCCAAGATGAGGGGCTGGGGGAGGAGGAAGGCCGGCCTGCTGGCGGGAGCCGGGTACGCGGCCCTCATAATAGTGTTCGGCCTCTTCTACTGGAGCGGGAGAGCATACTATGGCCCCGAGAGCTTCCTGGGCGTGGAGCTCAACAGCCCCGTGGTCGAGCTACCCCTAGCCCTCTGGGTGATCATCGGGCTCGCCCTGGGGATCGGGATAGCCTACTTCACCGGGAGAAGCATAGGCGGGGGAGAGGCGGCGGCTCTCCTCCTCGCAGGCCTCATCATGGTTACAGGCTACTTCCTCTACGAGTTCCTGGTCTCAAACCCCCTCACAGGCCGCGACCCGTGGGCGGCGGCCGCGGAGATCCCGGTCAACATAGGGCAGGCGGTCGTGGGGGCCGCGGTGGCGGTGCCCCTGGCGGGCTGGCTTAGGAGAGCCGGCTACGTGGACGGTGGTGAGGGCTGAGGGCTCCGGTGGCCGCCGCCAGGATAAGGGCGGCCGGCTACTCCGGCGGCTTCGCGGTAAGAGATATAGGGTTCACGGTGGAGCCCGGGGAGACACTGGTCATAACAGGCCCCTCGGGCTCGGGGAAAACCACGCTTATAACGGCTCTCCTCGGCCTCATACGCCTCCTCCCGGGAGGATATATCAGGGGAGGCGTGGAGCTCTGCGGGAGAGACCCGTACACAGCTGATCCATCCAGCATATATGGATGCGCCGCCTACATACCCCAGGAGCCGTGGACGAGTATAATGGGCCACGTCGTATGGGCCGAGTACTGTCTCGCCGCATCCGCCGCGGGCAGGCCATGCGATCCCGCCGCGCTCGAGCGCTACGGGCTCGCGGGCCTCGCCGAATCCAACACCTACACGTTGAGCGCCGGCGAGGCCCGCGAG
>JALVHX010000016.1 GCA_027028805.1 Desulfurococcales archaeon
CCTCACCCAGCCGGCCTGGACGACCACGAGGTCTGCGCCGCTCAGGGCATAGTATGTGAAGAGCTCCGGGAACCTTATGTCGAAGCATATGGCGGCCCTGAGCCTCCATCCGTTAACCAGGAGCTCGCGGGACGGGTGCTCGCCGGGGAGGAGATAGTTGCTCTCCCGGAACCCGTAGGCGTCGAAGAGATGGATCTTCCTGTAGACAGGCTCCACGCCCCCGCTGCTCTTTACGAGAACACTTGTCCCATAGACCAGGGGCGGCTTACTGGTTTTCTCGGTGAGGTAGGCGAGTATGTCGACGCCGAGCCTGCCCGCGAGATCCCCAAGCTTCGAGAGATACCAGCTATCCTCTATGGCCTCGGCGCGCTCATAGACCCTTCCCGGCTCGAGGCCGCCGAGCACGTTGAGCATCGAGTACTCGGGGAGCACGACCAGGTCGGCTCCCGCATAGCTTCTCATCAGAATGGTTCTCGTCAGCTCATAGTTCTCCCCCACGTCGACGCCGTAGGGGGCCTGGACGAGGCCTATGGAGATATCGCTCGGAGCCATCCCCGGGATCACCCCTCTAGATCCACCTCTATCCTAACACCCCTGCCCGAGACAACCACGTAGTCCCTGCTCCCGCACCGGGGGCAGGCCATGTAGGCGTGGACGGCCTCTGGGACGAAGTGTATGGCCTCCCTCGCCTCCTCGGGGAGATCTGTGTCGGAGAGCCTCCACTCGTAGCCGCACCGGTTGCACCGGAAAACAGCCTCCTCCTCGACTATCTCGATCCTGTCTATCGCTACCCCGGCCTCCCGGCGGAGATTATCGAGGGCGAATCCGAGTATCTCGTGGTCGATCGCCTGGAGCTCGCCCAGGTAAACCCGTAGGAGAGAGATCCGCTGTAGCCCGTTTCTCGAGGCATACTCCTCCGCCGCCCTTATAATGCTCTCCGCGAGCGCCCACTCGTGCATCCCCGGCTACCTCCACCAACCCAGGGTATCCAGTCCCCTGTCCACGAGCCTCCTGAGCACGCGGTAGGGCTTCGTGGAGCGGAGCCCCGCGGGGCTCCCCAGTGCCTGCTCGAGCCCCGGGTCATAGGGCAGGGGCCCTATATACTCGATCCCCCTGTCCTCGGCCAGGGGTCTCAGGGAGGGCTTGTCGCTCATGTTCTCCGCCACGGCCGCCACCCTTATGCCCTGGGAGCCAAGGTACTCGATGAGCCGGATAAGCGACTCAACCGCGAGCCTGGAGGGAGTGGAGACCGCTATCACCCTGGTATCGGGTCTCAGCCAGTGTAGATCCATGTGCTCGTCGCCTATGCCCGGCGGTGTGTCGACGACCAACGCGTCTATGCCGCCCCACCTGGTGACGGCTAGGAGCTCTACGAGCGCGCTGCTCGCCTCGTATCCGCGGAGACCCAGTGGCCGGCCCCCGGTGTAGAACGCTATGCTCATAAACAAGACGCCGCCGGCCTCGACGGGTAGAACACCCTTATCCTCACCGATAGCCTCCAGCACCGGCTCCACGCCCAGCACCGTGTGGAGCCCCGGGTTGGTGAAGTCCGCGTCAAACAACCCCACCCGGACACCCTTCTCGGCGAGAACAAGGGCTAGGAGGGCCGAGAAAACAGTCTTGCCCACGCCGCCCTTACTGCTCTCTACGAAGAAAACCCTCCCAACACCCCGTAGCCGTTCCCTGGCCATGGCCCACCTCGGATCAATAACCGTCAAGGCCCAGGACACCCATCTACCGGCTCATGGCTCCACGGGGCCCCTTTATGGAGGGAGGCCGCCGCGGGAGAAGCATGGCTTATCCACACCATATACGTGGATCCACTGCGGGCTCTATTATAGTGACCGGGGCCTCCTGCCGCCTAGTAGGCCAGCCTGTCGATGTATCTCCTCGCTATCTCCGCCGCCGCGCGCCGGCTCCTCGTATATATTATCACCGTGTCCCCCTGCTCCTCGACCTCCACGTCTCCGCGGAGACGGAGACGGGATGGGTCTATGCCGCGGACTATGACGACGTAGCGTCCATCCGGGGTCTTCCTGGACAATATGTCTCTGACCAGCTTCTCCATGCCGCGGCGGCGTCTCGCCATGCCGGGGAGCCCCCCGGGTTCTCAGCGTCCCCCCTCTGCCGCCTGGGGGCTCTGTGTGAACTATATTAGCCTCCAGGCTATATATCCCGCGTTGTAGGAGTATGTGTCACGGCTTCTCCCGGGGGGAGGCGAGGCGTCTTGTCGGGCGAGGAGCTTGTTATAAGGCATACGAGCGCCGTGATCTATGCCCGGCTGGGCGATGGGAGCAAGGCCTATATAAAATACCGTGTACAGGACGGGGTCATGGAGCTAATCTCAACGTATACCCCGCCCCAGCACAGGGGCAAGGGGATAGCGAGGAGGCTCATGGAGTATGCTGTGAGGATGGCTGAGGAGAACGGGTGGTTGATCAAGCCTATATGTAGCTACGCCATATACTATTTCATGAAGCACCCGGAGAAGAGGCATCTCCTGGTCCCGGAGCTCAGGGACGCGGATCTCGAGGAGCTCTTCAAGAAGGCGCTCGAGGAGGAGAGGAGGGAGGGGAAGGGCTGAGCCCATAGCCCTCTGCGGCAGAGAATGTTCTCCTCGAGAGAACCTCTCTTTATACTCCTAGGTAAAGGTAGAGGTAGAGCGCCGCGGCGCCTATAAGCGCCTGCCAGGAGAGGATCGTGTACACCACGTGTTTCTCCGTAGCCCTCCCAATCGTTTTCTCGAGGAACATTATGGCTAGGTGCGTGACGCTGTAGGCTTTATCGTAGGGGGGCCTGAGGCTCCCGTCATCCATGACTCTCCCGAAGTTCTCCTTGTAGACGCCGTGGAGGAGGCCGCGTATGAAGAGGAGGAGCTCTATGAAGTAGAGCGTGAACAGGGTTGCCCCATACTTCTCGAAGTTCCCGGCTATGAGGAGGCTGGCGTAGTAGGCTCCGAAGCCGTAGGTGAAGCTGTTTCCGGGGAACACGCGGGCCGGGTACCAGTTGTATATGAGGAAGCCTAGGAGCGCGGCAAGCATTATCACGGAGGCGTAGAAGATATGTGTTATCCCCTTATAGAACGTGTAGATCGCCGTGAACACCATGAGCTCCGCCGCCAGCCCCGCCTCGAGCCCGTTGTAGCCGGCCAGCATGTTGTATGCGTTAGCCGCCCCCACCACCGCGGCTGGTATGAGGAGCAACGGGTATAGGAGCCCGAGGTTCACGGCCCCTATGAATGGGAGCGATATGCTCGACACGCCGGCCTTGACCACCACCAGGGGGAGGCTGAGGGGGGCGGCGAACACTATTCTCTGCCAAACCCTGAGCCCCTTCTTCCACCCCAGGAGATCATCCATGAAGCCGAGGAAGCTCGACATGAATAGGAGGAGGCTGAGAGCCAACAATATATCCAGGTGGAAGGCGACGGCGTCCACGTAGCGGTAGAGGGCTATGAGTATCATTAGGCCGAAGCTGGCCGCCACCGCAACCCATACGCCCCCAGCCTCCGCGACACTGGGGTGATCAGGCTTGTTCATATCCCTCCCGACAAGCCCGTTCCTCTCCGCTACACCTATCCACCACGACACGGTATAGTATACTATGATGAACGATGCGAGGCCCGACACAGCCACATACGCCGGGTTAACTCCGCAACACTCCAAGAGACAGCCCCCCCGGGGGAGGAATGGGGAGAAGACGCGGCCACGCGCGCCCCACAGGGGCGGCGAGACGCGTCGTGTCTGGGAAAAATAGGGGCGGAGCCACGTTATAAAAACATATCCTGGCTAAATAGGGAGGCTTGAGCGTCTGGGAGAGAGGGATTGGGCGGTGGTCAAGAGCCATATCCTCCTCGTCCCCGTAGACGTGATAATTGATTCGAGGGAGGACTCGAAGAACCCTGAGTTCAGGAGGGAGCTCGAGGAGAAGGGGCTACGTGTAGCGGTCTCGAAGCTCGAGGCAGGCGACTTCTATCTCCCGGCCCCGCCTGATAAGAGGCCTCTGCTCATAGAGAGGAAAACCGTCATGGATCTCGCGGCGAGCATCAGGGATAACAGGCTATGGGAGCAGGTCAGGCTTCTCCGGGAGGCGGCGGAGCGGGACGGGGCCGACGTATTGATCATAGTCGAGGGCTGGCTGGGTGTTCTCGAGAAGTATAGGGGGTGGAGGATACAGAGTGTTCTACGCGCCATAGACACGGTTATACTCGAGTACAGGGTCCCGGTGCTCAACACGCCCAGCAAGAAGGCCACCGCGGCATGGCTCGCCGCCAAGGCGAAGAGCCTCGGAGCGGTGGGGGAGAAGAGGGTTTTCAGGATGAGGGTGGAGAAGAAGCCGATGAGCATATATGACAGGATACTATATGTGGCGGAGGGCCTCGCAGGCCCCGTCCTGGCCAGGAGGCTTCTCAAACGCTATGGAACACTCAGGAGGCTCGCCAACGCCACTGTAAGGGAGCTAATGGAGATCGAGGGTATAGGGGAGAAGAGGGCCATGGAGATATACAGGATACTTAACACGCGGTGGAGGGTCGGGGAAGAAGACTAGCGTAAAGAACCCCGGTTGCCCCACGGGGCCGCTAGTCACCCACATAGTCCTTGAAGCTAACCTCTTTCCCGTGCTTCACAAACCTTATCCTTAGATCAGGCTTCACCGGCATACCCAGCCGGTGCAGGAGCACGAGCGCGGTGTAGCCATCTATCTCGCCCAGCAGGCCCTTCTTAACCGCCTCCGCCAGGGCCCGGACAGCGGCGCGGTAGCGGGCCGGGTACAGGATCTTTGCTTTACGGAACAGCTCCCTCGCCTTCTCATCGCTCAGCCTGCTCCACACGATCTCCTCGGGGTTCTCGGCTACGTCCCGCTTCTCCTCCCCCTGCTTCCCCAGCCTCCTCATCCACTTCCTCATCAGCTTCCTCCTAAGCTCCTCCGGAAGCTCCTCAGCCATACACGACCACCTCCCACATGGGGCGCCGGCTAGGCGCCTATACGGGAGAGACCCCCCGCCTGTTTATCCCTGCCGCCTATGCGTGGAGGGTAAGGGATCCGGGGCCCCTCGGGGCTTGATCCCTCGTATCTATTATTGAAGGAGAAGCCGCGGATCCTTCTTTAATGTTTCCTCGCCGCGCTCTATGGCCCGGCCGTGTTTTATCCCTGCCCGGACACACATATAGTATGCTGGGCCCCGGGCTCCGCGGAGGGCGGCTCTCCGGGGGGTGCCTGGATTATTACTGCATGGGGGTGTGGCGGGGAGCCATGGATCCGGGGGAGCGTGTTAGACGCTATATATTGAATCTGAGGCTTGTGCTCGACGAGCTGAGGCGGAGGAGTGATCTGCCGCCGGGGTGGGGGCGTGTCGTGGATATGGCTGAGAGGTATACGGGGGACGCCGAGTATTATCTCGGCCGGGGAGACGTGTTCACGGCGCTGGCATGCGCCGCCTACGCGGAGGGGCTTGTGGACGCGCTGAGGCATGCAGGCGTGATCGATATAGAGTGGAGGAGCCTATCAGAGCTCGGGGCCAGGCCCAGGGTACTGGTGGCCGGCTCCTTCGAGATACTTCACCCGGGCCACATATACTTGTTCAGGGAGGCCTGGAGGCTTGGAAGCGTCCATGTTGTCGTGGCAAGGGATAGTAGCATAGAGAGGTTTAAGGGCAGGAAACCCGTTGTGCCCGAGGAGCAGAGGCTCCGGGTCGTGGAGAGCGTAAGGTATGTGTCGAGGGCTGTCCTCGGCGACCCCGTGGATTACCTGAAGCCTGTCCTCGACATAAGGCCGGATATAATACTGCTGGGCCCCGACCAGTGGCCGGACGAGGAGAGGCTTAGGGGGGAGCTGGAGGAGAGGGGGCTGGGCGGCGTCGAGGTGGTGAGACTCCCGGAGAGGATAGATGGGGGAGTATACAGTACCTCGGGGATAATAGAGAGGGTGTGCCGCCTGGCCTGCCGCCGCGGATCCACGGGTGACTAGTAGAAGCTGCGGAGCTTCCTCCACTTGGCAACGTTCGCCGCTGTTCTCCCGAGCTCTATCCCTATATATGCTATGGATAACGCTGTTAGGAGGAAGAACACGTAGAAGGCCTCGGCGCCCATGTAGCTTGAGAGCCAGAGCAGCACCGCGTCGGGTATTATGAGCACTGTGAGGAAATACATCAACGCCAATACTATCGGCAGAACCTTCATGAGCAC
>JALVHX010000017.1 GCA_027028805.1 Desulfurococcales archaeon
TTGTTCAAGGGCTTGGATGGCTGGCTCCGTGTTAGACGAAGGAGTAGCAGCCGGGCTTAGGCATGTAGAGCTGGCCGTCTCTAACCATTTTCCTGATTAGCTCATCTACCTGTTCCTTGGTGAAGCCTTTCTCGCGCGCCTCTTTTACTAGATCCTTTATACATATTGTTCCACCATACTTGTCCATGAGCTCCTCGAGCAGCTCTGTGAACATCTTTATCCTCTCCCTCTGCCTCCGGCTCTGGCCAAGCATTATCATATCCACATCGATCGTTCCCGACTCTACGTCGAAGCCGGCTCTGCTGAGCATGACGCTCATAAGCCTTATCGCTTCCTCGGCGTCCTCCCGCTCAACAAGTGGTTTGAGAGCCATCTTCGCATGGGCCTCGGAGAGCCTTACGAGCGCCTCGAGCTGTCTCGCGGTTATGGCTAGCGCGGTGTTCGGGCCCGCGCTCTTTCTCCTCATCTCCACGTAGAAGTCCTCTAGAAGCCTCCTGGCCTCCTCTGTGAGGCGGGGCTTTACGTAGCGGCGAGCGTAGCTTATGTATTTACGGAGAAGCTCTGGGGGCACTATGGGCTTAACCTTGTCAACATCCTCGTGGACGGACAGAACGTAGCGGGCCATCCTCCTATCCCTGTACTCGTCGGGTGTGTCGCGCACTATGAATATGAGGTCGAAGCGTGAAAGAATCGTCACCGGGAGGTTAATGTTGTCGGCCAGGCCGCGCTTAGGATCATATCTCCCGAACCTCGGGTTGCCGGCGGCCAGCACAGCCGCCCGCGCATTGAGCCGTGCAACTATACCCGCCTTGGCGATACTTATAGTCTGCTGCTCCATAGCCTCATGGATCGCCGTTCGATCCTCGGCCCTCATCTTATCTATCTCGTCTATACACGCTATCCCCCCATCGGCCAGGACAAGCGCGCCCGCCTCCAGATAGTATTCGCCCGTCGCCTTATCCTTGAGCACGCTGGCGGTGAGGCCTGCGGCCGAGGAGCCTTTACCGCTCGTATAGATCCCGCGTGGAGCTATCCTGGCCGCGTACTGGAGCATCTGGCTCTTAGCGGTGCCCGGATCCCCCACCAGGAGGACATGTATATCCCCCCTGATCCTCGTCCCGTCCTCAAGCACCTTGGGGACGCCGCCGAACAGGAGGAGCGCTATGGCCTCCTTTATATCCCAGTGGCCATAGATCGCCGGGGCTATGCTAGCTATGATCTTCTCCCTAACCCAGGGGTCTCTCGAAAGCTCCTTTATCTTCTCCTCATCCTCACGCGTAATCTCTATCTCCTCCAGCATCTTCTCCTGGACATCGACATAGTTTGCGTCGAGATAGAAGCTGAACACAGCCTTACCGCTACCCCTCTCAGAGGCCGCTGTGGGGAGGACGCGGAGGATCCCGGTCACGGTAACCCTGTCGCCCGGCCTCGCTATATCCACTAGATCACTTGTCAACACCACCTCTATGCTCCGCGGCATCTGGCCGGCCGGGATCTCCTCAGGCCTCTCCTGAACAACAATCTTCTGCCAGTCAACGAACCTGCTCTTCTCGGGCAGGAGCTGGAACCTGCCGCCCGCCTTACCGCATATGGGGCACACCAGGGGCTTCTCGATCCTCTCGCCGAGCTCTCCGAGGGGGGGCCAGTCGAACTCCTCTCCACAGTCGAGGTGCATGAAACGCGCCTTAACCATCTTGGCCTCAACACGGGTCAGCCTAACCAGTATGCCTTCTACGGCGACGAGCCTGCCTATATACTCGCTCCCAAGCCTCCTGATGGGGATGGTCTCGGGTAGGCCGCGGAACCGTGGATAAAACTTGTCAACGCTCTCAGCATACTCCGGGTGCTCCCGGGCCATCAGCTCCTTGATCGCCTGGCCCGCCGCCTCAATGGCTGCGTCCGGGCTGTTCTGAACTATCCGGGCAAGCCTCCTATCATAGATCACGAGATCATCGAAATCTATGACAAGGCTTCTCTGGCTCATAACAGCCATGCGGCTTATCCTGAGCCTATACTTGAACTCGTCTGTCCGTGGATCAA
>JALVHX010000018.1 GCA_027028805.1 Desulfurococcales archaeon
TACGAACATGTAGCGCGTGGTGGGGTAATCGTTCTCCCTATCATAGAGCTGTGACACGATAACGCACTCGCCCCCGAGCCGTAGGCAATGGCCCCCGAGGGGGATGGGCTCGTAGCTGAAGTGGCCAGCACGAGACACTGGTCTCCCATGCTCTATCCTCTCCAATAACCGGAGCGTGGGGCTGTATACCAGGATATCATGGGGGGTGTACGCTATAATATTCCTCCCCATGTGCAGGAGTGTTATCTGGTGTATGATCGACTCGTCTATATATGTGTAGTTGATGAACACGTCTCGCATGGGATCATAGGCGGCGAGATAGGGCTTGGCTCCACTGCCGTCGTCGGCGTAGACGACCATGTAGACCACGGGCTTGTCGCCGCGGCCCCCGATGATCATTGACGACAACGCTTTTACCACAAGCCCCTCAGCCAGGTTTCTCCCGACAAGTATCCTCTCATATGCCGCCGGCGCCTCCTCCCCCAGCCCCTTGGCCACGAGGATCCCGGCAACCCTCTCCATCCTGGGCAGTATATTATCCCATATGCCTAGTGGCGCCGCCGCGGAGTATCCATACTTGTAGCCGAGCGGTATGAGTGATACGTCGCCGATGACCCATTCTATATAGGTGTATGCCTTCCATTTAAGGGGAACCCATACAGTGTTACTCATCCCCATGACGTGTATGCTTCTATGGTTCCCTATAAGCAACATTTTTTCACCATTATCATTGATAAGCCCCGTGTATTCTGCATTGATTATCCTGGTTCCCGAGACATGTATTGTCCACACCCCCGTGTAGCCGCTTGCGAAGAAGAGGAGCCTGTATCCGGACGCGGTTCTGCCGGCGGGGTGGAGGTATAGGTAGTAGCTGGTCGATATATCCGTGCTTAGATACGGGTCGCTTACCCTCTTCTGCCCACTATATACGAGATGTGTCTCGACGCGCCCCGCCTTATCCGCTACAACCAGGTAGAGCCTGATCCTGTGGACTGCTTCGTAGGAGCTGTACCTGTAGATGTAGATGTCGCCGCCCGCCATGTATATATAATCGTCTCCCATGACCGCGGTTCTCGACAAGACAACTATGTCTCTGAGAACACTGGTTATCTCGAGATAGTTCTCGAACGGGCGCCAGTATACTATCACGGTGTATGTGTGCCGTATACCTGTCCCCGGCGCGGCCCTGTCGTTGAGCCGGGGCTGGAGATCATATACGTTGCTCGCCGAGACAACTATGAGGGCTTTATCCCCTCTCCCAGCCACAAAAGGCTTGTCGAAGAACCAGCCGGGCCGGCCTATGTCTGCTGTAGTGAGCAGTGCCGCGGAGCCCGTGTCGTCGATCACGTATATGTACCTGAGCCCCCACACGATCAGCTCGTCTAGGCCGTCCCCGTCTATATCACATGATTCGGCGCCGCGCAGTAGCTTGTCCCTCCACTTGGCGCCCGGGGTGGCGGCGAGGCTCTCCTGGATAAAGCTGTGTATCTGCATTGACAGGGTGAGCCTCTTGACCGGTGCGTCGCCGGGGCCCTGGGGGCCTTGAGGGATCACGGCTTCTCCACGTATTGATAGATAGCCCGCGTAGCCCAGGATGTTCAGGATCAATAGTAGGAGAGCCGCCGCCTTCCCCATAACCCCTCGCCCCTCAATGCTAGGCGAGGGGGGTGTTGTGGAGGTGTTTCTGGAAATCGTTTTATAGAGCGGAGGCCATGTGGGGGATTGGTGAAAATAATCCATGAGGCCCCTTGTCTTCGTGAAGCTCGGGGGCTCTCTTATAACCCGAAAGGATCTCAGGGACACCGTTGACTGGGCCAGGCTAAGGAGGGCGGCCGGGGAGCTCGCCGAGGCCTCCTCTAGCGCCAGGCTTCTCGTGGGGCATGGCGGGGGCGGGTTCGCGCACCCTGTTGTCGAGGAGCTGAGGGGCGGCGACCCGTACAGGCTCCTGGCCCTGTGCCAGAGGGCTACTAGGAGGCTTAACTCGATCGTCGTGGACGCGCTCCTGGAGGCGGGGCTCCTCGCGGTTTCCTTTCAGACA
>JALVHX010000019.1 GCA_027028805.1 Desulfurococcales archaeon
TTGGCGAGGCATCTCCTATCCCTGACCAGGATATCGTATAGGCGCCCGGTGTTGGTTAGATGAGCCATCTCGGCGGCGCCGTCTACGATTATTTTCACGGTGAACCTGTTTATTCTCTCAATGATCCTGCACTCCACGAGCTCCCCTAGGCTATACAATCCCCCTAACCTTCCCCATAGGATCTTTACTGGTTGACGGTGGCGTGTCTATGCATCCATTATTATTCTCTAGAATAATTAATTTAGTTTCGAGGAAAACTGTATTTGGAGCTCTGGCTCCTCAGGGGGCGTGGTGGGATTGAAGGTGACTGTTGTCTTTCTGCACAGGGCCGGCGACATAGCTGGTAGGTATATGGCGCGGCTGGAGCTCCCCGAGAACGCGACGCTCTATGACCTGCTACTGGCTATAAGGGATAATGTGAGCCGGAGGCTGGCGGAGGGCGTGTTGAATGGGCGGCTCTTCTTCAACATACTTGTCGACGGCAAGCCTGCGCGCGGCTTTAACGCCCGGCTACGCGACGGCTCCCGTGTAGTATTCTTAACGCCCGAGATGGGTGGGTAGCCTTGGAGTGTCTCGGGCTTAGGGATAAGAGGGTATTGGTTACGGCGTCTACGCGGGGCATAGGGTTCGGTGTCGCGGAGACGTTGCTTAGATACGGCGCTGTTGTTACAATAAATGGTCGGTGGAAGAAGAGTGTTGCGGCGGCCGTGGAGAGGCTCCGCGGCCTGGGCCGCGTCTACGGTGTTGCCGCTGATCTAACGGTGCGGGAGCAGGCAGAGGGTCTGGTGGATAGGGCGGCTGAGCTCATGGGGGGCCTGGACGGCCTGGTGTATATAACGGGGCCTCCGCGCCCCGGCCGCTTCAGCGAGCTCGGCGAGGATGACTGGGCCTATGGCGCAAGGCTATTGATCTATAGCGCTATATGGGTTACGCGGAGGGCTCTTAGATACCTGGGCCGGGGCTCGTCTATCGTCTATCTAACCAGTGTTGCAACAAAGGAGCCTATACCCGGTATAGCGTTGTCGAACACGCTGAGGATAGCCGTGCACGGGCTGGCGAAGACGTTGTCAAAGGAGCTGGCTCCCCACGGGATAAGGGTCAACACGGTGATGCCCGGCTACATAGACACGGATCGTGTCAGACAGCTTGCAGAGAAAATAGCGGCGGATAAAGGGGTGAGCGTAGAGGAGGCGCGGAGAATGATCGAGGAGAAGATACCCTTGGGCCGTATAGGGGAGCCGCGGGAGATAGGGTATGTGGTGGCGTTTCTCCTAAGCCCCATGTCATCATATATAACCGGGGCAGCCATACCCGTAGACGGCGGCCTCCTGTCCTCTGTGTTCTAGGAAAAGCGTAGCAGCGTTTTCAGGGTAAAAACGGCTTTTACTCTAAAAACGAGAAGGGGGTATTATTTCAATGGGCGAAGGTATTTTCCGGCCGGTTTCTCGGCTACGAGCTCCCTATCGATTACTACTGGCTGGCCGTTTACGAAGACGTGGCGTGGGAGCCCGGTCACTGTGAATCCTTCGAAGGGTGTCCAGTCTACTTTATGGTGTAGCATGTCTGCTGTAACTTTTGTCTTCGTGGATGTGTCCAGTATTGCTATATCCGCCGCCGATCCTGGCGCGAGGGTTCCTCTGAGCGGGTACTGGTGCATGATGCGGGCTGGATTGGTGGAGACAACCTCTATGAAGCGGTGTAGCGTGATCCTTTTTTCGAGGACGCCGTAGGTGTAGAGAAGGGGTATTATTAGCTCTATGACGGGTATTCCTCCCCAAGCCTTCCATACGTCAACCTCTTTTTCCTCGCGCGGAGCCGGCGCGTGGTCGCTTGCAACAGCGTCCACGGTTCCATCCGCTAGGGCTCTCCAGAGGGCCTCTACGTCGTGTCTGGTCTTGAGTGAGGGGGTTATCTTGAGATAGTTTCCATATTTATCCACGTCTTCTAGGGTGAAGAAGAGGTATTGGGGACACGTCTCAGCCGTCACGGGGGCCCCGATGCTTTTAAGCCATCTCATAGACTCTGCTCCTAGCCG
>JALVHX010000020.1 GCA_027028805.1 Desulfurococcales archaeon
GGCGGCGTTATTTCTAGCGTATAGTTGTTGAGGCCTGGGTGTATGGTGATGTTCTTCTCCGCGACCACTGTGTCGTTGAGTTTTGCGCGGAGAACGGCTGTCGCGTTGAACATGCTACTGGATACTCTGAGGGCTATGGTGAAGGGTTCTCCCTCCACGGCCTCCTCCGGCGCCTCCAGGGATTCTATGCTTACATTTGATAATACCAGGTAGTAGAGCCCGTATGCCCAGAGGGTGTTGTTGGGTGTGCCGGCGAGATCGGCTTTCCTCCGGCTCCAGACGAGCATTGTCAGCCCGTTGCTGGCCGTGTATATTGCCGGGTAGGCGTCGTCTATCCCTGTATCCCGGGTTATGTTCTCGTATACAGACTTGTTTCCGTGTAGGCTGTAGATGCATAGCCCCAGGTCTCTCCCGTATAGTAGGCGGGAGCGGTTTGTTATCCACTCGTACCCTGTTATCCTCCTCGTGACCACCAGTAGCTTGTCATCCATGAGCGCCGCGGCCCCGGGTACCCCGGGCCCTATATGGTGTATTGACGCGTTCCCGGAGACGGCGTCTATTATGAGGGCGTATGCATCGTCGCCCATCGCCATTACCCCTATGATCGTGTTGTTTCTGAACAATACGTCTGTGAAGAC
Source organism: Desulfurococcales archaeon (assembly GCA_027028805.1). Lineage (GTDB taxonomy): Archaea > Thermoproteota > Thermoprotei_A > Sulfolobales > Desulfurococcaceae > JALVHX01. Next base: position 639 of record JALVHX010000020.1, read on the forward strand.
TAGCGTGGCGTTGAGGCTTATCGTGTAGACTCGTGTCCATGCGCCATCGCTGTATCTATATACATGGTATATCGTGGCGTTGCCCATGCTCTCCCGGCCCCAGAGGGCTAGGGCGAGGGATTCTCCATCGTATCCCGCGTATATGCCCAGTATAGCCTCCTCGTCGACGGGCTCCCGGCCCCTGTACACCTGTACTGGCGGGCTCCAGGAGCCGGCCTCCCTTATCGTGGCGTAGACGGTGCTCCTGTTCTCGTCATCTATGACTGTCCACGCTACAACAGCTCTCCCGCCGCCGTATGCCACGCTGTACTCGTACACGTTGTCGGCCAGCTTTACCGGGGCGGTCCAGCCGCTGCCTGTGTATTCTGTATAGTATAGTGTTATGTTGTGCAGCATTCTTAGCCCATGGGAGAGAGGTGTTCCGCTCATGTTCCATGCGTCATAGCTGTTGTGCTCCACCGCGACGACGAGGCCCAGCCTGGCGGCCGCCACGGGCTCTACGCCTACTATGTATCCGTCGAAGCTGTAGGGGAGCGTGGCTGGCTCGCTCCATGAGCCGGATGTGTGGTTGTAGTAGCTGTACATGACGTGTTCTTCATCGTCTCCGCGCGCGATCCATGCCGCGTATATGCGGCCGCCGTGCTCGGCGATCCCCGGCTTCTCCATCGAGTACTGGGATGCCAGGGCTATGTAGGGGTATCCTAGCACGTCGTCGTAGAACATGTAGTGTGACGCGTTGACGGGGTCCCAGTTCAGCCTGATCCATCCCCCGCTGCTCGAGGAGTATCCTAGGTCGACGCCCACGCCTATCGTGCCTGATACAGGCCTGGGCCAGTCGTTCTCGAAGGCGCCGCCGAACTTGATGCCGAAGGAGAGGCTGTAGACTGTGCCCTGCTCGCCGTAGCCTGTCTCGAAGCCTATCTTGATGCTGGGCCATAGAAGCCCTACCGCTACTCCGCCCACGCTTACCATGTGGTAGTCGTTGTATCCTATATTGGTCTTGAAGACTAGCTCGTCTGGTATGAACTGGTTTTCATCGTTGTCGCTTAGGTCGTAGTGGAGGCTTAGCTCTAGGTTGTTGTCTATAACGCTTCTCTCGATGAACGCTGTGGGGAAGAATAGTGCTAGGACGTCGAGTATCTCCGCTACGACCATGAGGGCTCCAGATAGCTCTGGCTGTATGGGGGCTATTATCTTGGCGAGAGACCACACGAGATCCGCTATCGTGTGGTCGCCGTATCTCGTGTTCTTGTATTTTATATCTCCTCCTATGCTCAGCTTCACGTCTCTCAGCGCGAGCGAGCAGTCCTCGGTTACCAGGAAGGCGAGGCGGCCGCGTAGCCTTATATTGTCTATTCCCAGGCTCTTCGTGTTAGTGTATTCTATCACTTCCTCGTCGGAGGCCTGGGAGGGCGCTATGACTACGTGTCCCTTTCTCCACAGTGTCTTGGAGGTTTTTATGGTCTTGTCGAACTCGACTATTATCTGGTTGTCTGATAATATGGTTATCTTTATCCCCGACAACGGCACGGTGATCCTGTCGGTGGAGAACATGTTGAGGATATTCCTGACGAGATCCAGGGTGTTTAGGCTCTGGTTAACCAGTGTTAGGATGCGTGCCGCCAGATATATCGTCTGCGCGGTCTCAGGGTTCACCGGGTAGAAGACTAGCCAGAGCTTTGCCAGGAGCCCGTGCATCCACGTTATAAAGGATCTCACTATGGGCGGGACCTGGATAGCGTTCAGCGTAGCCTTTATGGCCTCTAGGCCGGGCAGCTCCTTGATGATCCTGTTGATGATCCTGAACGCCGCGGTCTTCACGTTGGCTAGGAGGGAGGCGGCGTCGCCGCATGGCTGCTCCGGGGCGGGGGTTATGTCCTGGGTCGGCGGCTTGTATGCGGTGAATATAACGGATCTGGCTTCCTCGTAGCTCCTCGCCACCAGCGGTATGCGGCCCTGGCTGGCCTCTATTATTAGCTGGAAGGACGTTGATACCACGTAGTGGCCTCCGTTCATGTGCTGTGTCCTTATGCTCACCATTACCTGTGACGGGTGGCCTGTGGGGTTGAATACAAGGTCTTGTCTCAGTATATCCGTTACATCTATGACGACTGTTCCCTCGGGTATCGTGTTGTGCCACGAGTATACTAGTCTATCGTTGAGGTAGATGCGGCCGTCGTGGGGCCTCACCTCCCATCTATCGTATTGTGGGCTGAACGTTATCATTAGGTACGCGTGTATACCGGTGTCTCCGCCGGGGTCCAGGGATATAGGGATCGGTACGTCGACGTTGGGCCTGTTTGTGCAGTACCAGTCGTTTGCGCGCCCTATGGTTGTTATTGTCGTGAATGGTACTGTATAGATATGGTATCCCTCGGGGATCGATACCGCTATGTCTATGCTCTTGGCGTAGCTCAGCGCCGCCACCTTGTTGGCGCCGGCTAGGCCGACGGAGTATATCTCGAGGCTCCCGGTTATCGTCACCGTCGCGTTGGGCATGCTCCATAGATCCGGTACAACGTGTATGATCATTGATTCTCCTTTCTCCAGCCGGGCATGGTTTACTGAGGGATATATGTAGGCGTACCGGGATATGTTGCCCTCAAGCCTGGCCGCTAGATCGGTTATCGTGTCGCCGTTGTTCGTTATACGGTATGTCTGTACGAGCGTGTAGGGGGCGGTGCCGAGGTACTCTATCGTTATGTTGAAGACGGGCATCTTCACGGCCACGTTTATCTCCATGTAGTCGCTCGTGTTCGTGTCGAGGTTAACCAGGAGGGCGATCAGCTTGTAGCTTGTCCGGGAGGCGTCGGCGGCGTGTATCGCTAGGTGTAGTACGCGTGTCTCGCCGGGCTCCAGTGTAAGGGTTTCGTCGATCGAGCCTGTTCCGACGAAGTTGACCACTATATCGTTGTCGCTGTATATTATGGCGGCGTATACGCTGTGCCTGTTATAGGGGTCATAGTTCTTTATCGTTATATTGAATACCTGGTTATAGTCTCTCTCAACGGTTATGTTCAATGTATGCGTCGTGAACGCCACTGTCCGCTTAACCCTGAAGAACACGGGCGGTGTTGTATAGGAGCCGTATGTGTTGGATGCGTTTATAACCAATACATATGTCGCGTTCTCCTCTAGGTTGTCTATCCTGGCGGCGCCCGGCCCCGTGTAGCCCATATCGATCCTGATCCACTGGTCGCTGTCGTTTCTCCTCAGCATCACCGTTATGTTTGCGCGCGTTGTGGTGTACCAGGAGACTATGAGGGATGTGGAGGACACCGTGGACCCGTTCACAGGCGTTAATACGGCTACTATTGGTTCTCTGTGTATGGTGAGCGTTATGCTCAGGGTCTTAGTTATATTGAACTTCTCGAGGGTTACGTCGGCGTAGAGGGTGTAGACGCCGCTCCTCGATACACGTGTCGTGTCCAGGGCGAAGCTGTATGTCCTCGCCGGGCCGGTGTATGTTGTTGTCTGCATCATCGCGGATGCGTTTCCATAGAACCTTATAGTGTAACTGTATGTCGCGTATAGGCTGGATGTTATGGCTAGGAACCCGTGTATCACCGCCCCCATGCTGGCCTCCGTGAAGTCGACGGTTAGCGTGGCGTTGAACGCCATCGTCTTGGATACTATATATGTTGTCAGCTCGTAGCGGAACGTTATATTGTATCCCGTCGACACGTATACGTCTATTACATATCTCCCCTCGGGTATGTTCTCGGCGTCAACGGCCACGGGTATGTCGGCGGCGTCTCCCGGCTCTATGTGTACCGGGGGCGTGTATAGTGGTGTATAGTTGCCGTCCATGACGAGGATCTCGGTTATATTGGTGGGAACCGCTCCGACATTGATTATTCTGAGCGTTATGTTGCGGGTTATCTCCTTGTATACTATGTACGTTGTCCTGTAGAGCACCACGGCCACTACTGGCCGCGACTGGAAGGCGGCGGCGTTGTTGTCCTCGCGGCTCTCCACGACGCTTCCCATGGCGTCCGCCACGGCGTGGTATGTTAGGTTGCCCGGCGGCATGGCTGTTACCGTGAGGTTGAGTGTCACGGTGTCGCCGGGCCCCATGATCCCTGAGACATACTTGATCGCAACTATCTGGGAGGCGTTGTTGTAGATCGCTACCGTGAAGCTGTGGTTGAAGAGTCCACCGTTGTTCCTAACGGTGACCGTCACGTTGTATCTGGTGAAGCCGGCCACGGGGGCCTCGTTAAGGCTCACGGACTCTACGACGAGGTCGGGGTAGGGTATGTTTATGGTGAAGCTGTACCTGTTGTTGCTCGTGTTGCTCTCCCATAGAGTGGCTCCGCCTATCTCTATTTCAACGGTGTATGTGCCCGGGTCGAGGCCCGGCAGTGTGGCTGTGAGCGTCTCATCTGCGCCGGGGGCCATGACGCCGCTTATAGCTAGGGTTGCTGAGGCGTAGGGTTTCTCCCTGATCCTTATCCGGATATATGATGAGTTGTAGAGGTATCCGTCGCCGTTGTTGGCGAGCGTTAGGGATATGTTGATGGGCATCCAGGCCCCGAGGGATCCCTCTATACCGGCCCATGTTACCTCTAGATCAGGGGCGGCGGCGTAGAATGATATTGTTCTCGCGTTGTTGGACTCGTTTATATCGCCTATCCCGGCCGTGTCTATGGAGGCCTCCACTATGTGGCTACCCGGCTTCATATAGTATACTAGCCTGAGAACCGTCTCCTCTCCCGCGGCCAGGCCTGGGACGGTGAGGCGCCTGTAGAGGGAGCCGTCGATGAATACTGTTACCGTGAAGCTCCTGGTCACGTTGCGCGGCCCATTGTTTCTAACACCTATCGTTATCTCCGCGGGCAACCCGCTGTTGTAGGCCTCGGCGCTCATGTTCATCATTGTTATCTCGAGATCCGCCGGGTAGACCCTGAGATTTGTCGAGGCCGTGTTGTCTCCGCGGTCCCGGTCGCCGGTCACGTTCTCCTCGTCGGCGACAACCCTTATCTCATAGTATCCTATCGGTAGCGTGTACGTGAACACGTAGCTCCGTATTTCTCCGGGGTTGAACGGTGTCTCAACTATCCTCGTGGCGAGGAGCGTGTTGTTGGCGTATACGTGGAGTGTGAACGAGGAATAGGTTGCTCCCTCGCCGGTGTTGGCCACGGTGACCTCGAGGCTTATCGTGTCGCCGGGCCCCGGCATGGCCGGCCAGTAGCCCTGGATAGATACTGTTATGTCTGGCTCGGGCACCTGGTATGTTAGCGTGTAGTTGTTGTTGCTCCTTATCCTCTCCTCGACTTCTCCATACGGGTTTATGGCGGCGTCGACCCTGTGTGTCCCGCCCTTTAGGGGGAGGTAGAGGGTGATGTTTCTCCGCCAGCCTCCAGGCATTCCTCCCAGTGTTGTCCTGAAGAACTCCTTGTTGTCGTGGAGCACTATTAGTGTGAAGGGTCTCCGCGTCTCTCCCCCGTGGTTTGCTATCTCGATGACGAGGTATGCCGGGGCTCCGTCGGCTAATGGATCGGC
>JALVHX010000021.1 GCA_027028805.1 Desulfurococcales archaeon
ATACAGCGCACACGATAACCCATCGTCTCAACAACACGCTATAACCATCGGAGACGATGATAAAGCTTATCCCCCGGAGCCCCGGGGATAAGCCGCCGCATCCTTTCTCCGACAGGGCCGGGGAGTGCTGTGGCTATGATGCTAGGAGATAGAGCCCTATTATCATTAGGATGAGCGCTGTAGCGACGCTTATTCCGCGGCCGTGGCGTTGCCAGGCCGCCGCCAGCCTCCCCAGCTTCTTCGCGGCCGCGTATGCGGCGAGTATTAGCCAGAGCGGGAGGGTGAAGACCATGTTGTATACTAGGAGGAGCGTGATCTTCTCCGGGAGGGGGCGGGGTGCTATGAGCGAGGCGAAGACTATGTAGGGGCCGGCGCTACAGGGGAGGAGTGTTAGGGAAACCGTTAGCCCGAGGATATACGCCGGCGCGCCCCATAGTTTCCCGGCGAGGCCGCATCCCCCATCCTCCACCCTACAGGCCTCCTCTTTCTCTCCGAGGGCCTTGTGGAGCAGTATGAAGCCGTATATGAAGGCGGCGAGGCCTCCGGCCCAGTAGGGGAGCATGGAGAAGAACTCTGCGAGCCCAAGGCCCAGAGCCATGTAGCCTGTCACAACGCCCAGTATGAAGGAGGCCCCGCGGAGCACTCCGCGGACCCTGCCCATCGACGCCGAGGCGAGGAGCAGGCCTGTGTAAACCATGATGGTGCACGGGTTAACCGAGTCTATCAGGGCCAGGAAGACGAGTGCCGCGGCCAGGGACGCGGGAGACCCGGTGGACGCCCCGGGGGCTCCGCCGCCTCCCCTGCCACCGGCCAGGTACTCCTCCACGAACCCCCTTGGATCACTGATGTTGAGGTATCTCACAAAGCTCGGGCCATAGTATAGGGGGACGAGGCTCCCGTTGACAGGGCTCGATGAGGCGAGCCTGTCCCAGAACCCCTTATCCTCGACCTCCCCGACCACCACCGCCGCCAACGAGCCGTTCACGACGACGAACACCGTGGGTATGCCCAGCTCGTCGCCCCTCAGCCCCGCCGCCGACGCCGCGGCAAGCCACGCGTCCCTACAGCCCCTGCTATACTCCATGTCGCAGAAGCTATAGTGGCCCCTATAGTATTGCTCGAAGAAGCCGTGGAGACGCGCGCAGTGGGGGCAGGCACTGCTACCATACATGTAGAAGAAGAAGCCGCGGCCACCCTCCTCCGCCCGCACAAGAGAAGCCGTATACATGAGATGGAGAGACAGGAGCGCCGCCAAGACATATAGGGAGACACGGGTAGACGCGGCAGAGGCCACGGGGCATCCCCGAGACAACAATGCACAGCCCGCTACCGGGGAGAAGCCGTCGACAACGCCCAGGTCACCATTATTTACCAGCTGTACCCGGTAAATAAGGACATAGGGATCCCGGGGAGAGACTGTTCCACACGCATCCCTTCCCCCCGGGCCATGTATAGGGATTGGTGTAGGTGGGCTCCGGCATGCCCATATCTACTCTCGAGATGCGGGTTCTCGAGGCCAACACTGTGGGGCTGGGTATACCTCTGAGGCTTCTCATGGAGGCCGCGGGCAAGAGCGTCGCCGACTACGTGGCGGGCCGCGCCGCCAGGGGCTCTGTTGTAGCCGTGCTGGTGGGCAAGGGGGGTAACGGCGGCGACGGCCTTGTCGCGGCCCGGTATCTCGCTGGCCTCGGCTACAGGGTCCACGTCGTGCCCGCGTATAGTTTCTCGGAGATCAGGCACCCTGACGCGGCGGCCAACGCCTCCATAGTCTCCAGGCTCCCATCGATAAGGATCCATAGGCCAGGCGACACCGGGGATCTCGGCCGCGTCGACGTCATAGTGGATGCTCTCCTGGGGACCGGTATAAGGGGGGAGCTCAGGGGCACCGTCAGGAGGCTGGTGGAGTGGGCCAACGAGGCCGGGGCGGGGCTACGCGTGGCCGTGGACACCCCTACGGGCCTCGACCCGGATACAGGGGTGATCCATGGGGCCGTGTTCAGGGCTGATGCGACGATAACGTTCCACGACGC
>JALVHX010000022.1 GCA_027028805.1 Desulfurococcales archaeon
TATTCCTGAGAGGCTTCCGCATCGTGAGGATGAGATAAGGCGTGTCGCCAGTATTCTCGTGCCCGCCTTGAGGGGTGTGCGGCCTAGTAATATATTGATATATGGCTTGACCGGCACCGGTAAGACCGCGGTCACCTTGTTTGTCCTGAGGGGGCTAGCGGCCAGGGCGTCGAGGTTCGGCGCCCTCTTCAGGTACGCGTACGTGAACGCCAGGAAGAACGATACCAGCTACAGGGTTATAGCGGAGATCGCTAGGAGCGTGGGGCTCAGGATCCCCCACACGGGGCTCAGCATAGCGTATATCTATGAGCAATACACGAGGGCGCTGGATAAGTGGGGCGGCGTCCACATAGTGGTGCTGGACGAGATCGATTTCCATGTCAGGAGACACGGCGACGACCTATTATACAAGCTACTAAGAATAAACGAGGAGCTATCCAGAGCAAAGGTCTCCCTGATAGGCATAACCAACGACGTCAACTTCATAGAATCCCTGGACCCCCGGGTGAGAAGCAGCCTCGGCGAGATAGAAATAGTGTTCCCACCATACAACGCGGAGCAACTAGAAGACATACTATGGGACAGGGCCCGCCAAGCCTTCAGGCCAGACGCCATAACAATAGAGGTAGTGAGATACTGCGCAGCACTCGCCGCCAGAGAACACGGCGACGCGAGAAGAGCCCTAGACCTCCTAAGAGTAGCGGGCGAGATAGCGGAGAGAACAGGCTCCAGGAGAGTCACGATACAGCACGTGAAACAGGCAGCCATGGAGATAGAGCACGGGAGGATCGAGAAAATAGTTGCAACACTCCCATTCCACACAAAGATAACACTACAAGCAATAACAAGGCTCGTCGAGAAACAGGGAAAGGCGACGACAGGCGAGACCTATAACGCCTACAAGGAACTGATAAAGAGCTACGGATACGAGCCCCTCACACAGAGAAGGATCAGCGAGATAATAAACGAGCTAGACATGCTTGGCCTCGTGAACGCCGTAGTAGTGAACCGTGGACGCTACGGGAAAACAAAGATCATAAGAATAGGGGATCTCCTACCAGTAATAAAGAACGCGCTACAGAAAGCATTGGAGAGAGAAATATGAGGATCATAGCAATAGACGACGGCTACTTCCCCCCAAGCTACAAGGCTAGGCGGGGAAAAACAGTTCTAGTAGCAGTCAAGACAAAAGGCCCCCACACACTAGAGGCGGCCGCCTCGACATGGATAACGGTAGACGGAGAAGACGCAACAACAGCAGCCCAGGAGCTGGCCGAAGCCCTCGTGCCCGCCGACACAGTCATCCTAGACGGCGTAACCTACGCAGGCTTCAACTACATCGACCCCAGGAGGCTCCACGAAAAACTCGGCATACCCGTAATAGTCTACGAGAAATACCCCCTAAGCACCCGGAGAATAGAGAACGCGCTAAGAAAACACTTCCCAAGAGACAACGAGAGGAAACACGTAATACTCACCATAGCCTCCTCCCTCACACCCGCATCCACCCCGTGGAGAACAATATACCTCTACACCGCAGGCATAAGCCACGCCGAGGCCGCGCACATCATAAGAAGCCTACAACTATACTCCTCGACGCCGGAGCCGCTCAGAATAGCGGATCTAGCGGCATCATTCATATCGAGAACCAGGATAGGGGAGAGATGAGGCAGCGGGCCGGCCGGGATTTGAACCCGGGACCTACGGGTCCCCCTCCACCACGGCGCGGAGACACCGCTACACGGTGGCTAAAAGCCCGCCGCTCTTCCTGGCTGAGCTACCGGCCCATAGCCCAGCAGGAAACCATATAGCGGATAACCACGTTATTAATGTATTGCCCCGCGAAGCAGCCCCGGGGGGAGGAAACAGGGAGAAGCCCTCCCAGGAGCCTCTCCGGCCACCGTGTAATAAGGTTTAAGAACACCCCCAGGTATTGTAATATCAGCCACGCGCCCCGCACAACGGGGCCTCCCTCGCCTCGCCGGCTACGGGGGTGGAGTAATGGGTAAGAAGCAGAAGGAGCGGGAGATAGATATACTCGAGCACGAGCTCGTGCCCCGCCACGAGGTGCTCAGCCCCGAGGAGGCCGCGCGCGTTCTAGAAGAGCTCGGGGTCAAGCCCACCCAGCTACCCTACATGCTCGCATCAGACCCCGTAGCGGTAAGGATCGGGGCCAGGCCCGGGGATATAGTGAAGATCACTCGCAAGAGCCCCACCGCCGGCGAGAGCGTCGCGTATAGATACGTGGTGGTGGGCTAGCCTCATAGGACCCGTGCATACATGGCGCGCCGCATCATAAACCATGTTTATTCCCGCACACCTATGGAGGGATTCCTAGGCCTTGACGCGTAGGAGAAACACGGACTGGGCCCCTACGCCCGAGGATAGATGGAAGGTTATGAAGAGCTTCTTCAAGGAGAAAGGGCTTGTCCGGCAGCACCTCGACAGCTACAACGACTTTATATTAAACACGCTGCCACGCATGATGAGAGAGTTCAGGGTCGTCGATATACCAGCTATAGGTGGGAGAATCATACTCGAAGAATACCGCGACGGCTTGATGGGCCGCAAAGCATACTTCAAGCTCGGGGAACCCTCTGTCAGAGACCAGGTCACCGGGCTCCCCCAGAAGGTAACCCCGATGGAGTGCAGGCTCCGCAACCTAACCTATGCCGCGCCGATGTATATCAGGTTCAAGATAGAGATCCAGAGAGAGGAGCACGGCCCCTTCGAGATACTCCTAGCCGAGATACCGGTCATGCTGAAATCAGCCATAGACCCCCTCAGCAAGATGAGCATGGAGGAGCTGGTGGAGATAGGGGAGGACCCCAAGGATCCCGGCGGATACTTCATAATAAACGGGTCCGAGAAGGTTCTCGTGGCACAAGAGGATCTAGCCAGCAACAACGTGCTAGTAGACAAGGCCCCCGAGGGCTCCTCCGCGACCCATCTAGCGAAGGTTATAAGCGTGTCCGAGGGCAGGAGGAGCCAGCTGGTCGTCGAGAGGAGAAAGGATGGAATGCTATACGTCAACCTCCAGGGGGCACGAGTACCCTTCATGATACTCATGGCCGCCCTCGGCCTCGAGACCGATATGGAGAAGATGCTCGCGGTCAGCCTGGATCCCGAGATAATGAACGAGCTCATGCTGAGCATAGAGCAGGCAAGGGCCATTGAGAGCAAGGAGGACGCGCTCGACTATATAGGATCAAGGTTCGCTATAGGCCAGCCCCGGGACCTCAGGATCAAGAGGGCTGAGAGGATAATAGACGAGTACCTCCTACCCCATATAAGGATCACCGAGTACGAGTACAAGGTTATCAGGGAGGCCGTCGGCAAAAAGAACCTCGGCATAAGGGATGCCGAGAGGCTCCTGAAGGCGTTCTTCCTAGGCCAGATGGCCAACAAGCTCCTAGAGCTCAAGCTGGAGAGGAGAAGGCCCGACGACAAGGACCACTACCGCAACAAGAGGCTGAAGCTGGCCGGAGACCTGCTGGCCCAGCTCCTCAGATACTCGTTCAACACGTTCTTCACCCGCGACCTCAGGGGACTGGTGGAGAAGACGTGGAGCAAGCACAGACACAGCGATCTCAAACACATGCTCAAACCCGGCGTGTTAACCGATAGGATAATGCATGCAATGGCAACCGGCAACTGGCCCGGCGGCAAAACCGGCGTAAGCCAGCTCCTCGACCGAACAAACCTCATGAGCACCCTCAGCCATCTCCGCCGCGTAGTCTCGCCGCTCGCCAGGAGCCAGCCCCACTTCGAGGCCAGAGAGCTCCACCCGACCCAGTGGGGCCGCATGTGCCCCTTCGAGACCCCGGAGGGCCAGAACTGTGGCCTCGTCAAGAACCTGGCCTTGATGGCGTATGTGAGCGTGGGCGTGCCCGAGGAGGATGTTATCAAGCTTCTCTACGAGAAACTGGGCGTGCTCCCAGTGGCCAAGGTGATCTATAGCGTCGTGAAGGCCCGGGGAGAGACGAGGGAGAAGCTCCAGGCCAAGTACAGCGGCTACACACGCGTCTACATAAATGGAAGGCTCATCGGCTACCACCCCGACGGCGCGAGGCTCGCCGACACGATCAGGAGGCTTAGGAGGAGGGGCGAGATCAGCAGCGAGGTCAACGTCGCGTATATGCGGGACGAGTATATAAACGAGGTATATATAAACACGGATGGAGGCAGGATCAGGAGGCCCCTCCTCATAGTAGAGAACGGTAAACTAAAGCTCAGGCCCGAGCACATAGAGAAGCTTGAGACGGGTAAATGGGTTTTCGAGGACCTGGTGAGGAACGGGATAGCCGAATACCTTGACGCGGACGAGGAGGAGAACGCGTACATAGCCCTGGACCCCGAGCAGATAACCAGGGAGCACACCCACATGGAGATATGGATGCCCAGCTACCTCGGCATAACAGCCTCCCTCATCCCCTACCCGGAGCATAACCAGAGCCCGCGCAACACCTACGAGGCAGCAATGGCCAAGCAGGCCCTAGGCCTCTACGCCGCCAACTATCAGAGGAGAATGGACAGCCGCGGCCACCTCCTCCACTACCCGCAGAAGCCGCTCGTCCAGACAAAGGTCATGGATATAATAGGGTTCAACGAGAGGCCCGCCGGCCAGAACATGGTTGTAGCGGTCATGAGCTTCACCGGCTACAACATCGAGGACGCGTTGATAATGAACAAGAGCAGCGTCGACCGCGGCCTGGCCCGGAGCACATTCTTCCGCCTCTACTCGACCGTCGAAGCCAAGTATCCCGGCGGCCAGGAGGACAGGATAGAGATACCTGAGCCCAGTGTGAAGCGGTATAGGGGCCCGAAGGCGTATGAGAAGCTGGAGGACGACGGGATCGTTGCCCCCGAGACAGAGGTCAAGGGCGGCGACGTGTTGATCGGGAAGACCTCGCCTCCGAGGTTCCTGGCTGTACAGGAGTATGGTGTTACGACCGGGCTTGTGAGACAGGATACCAGTGTAGTGACGCGTCACGGGGAGAAGGGTGTTGTAGACGTCGTAATGCTCACCACGGATATCGAGGGCAACAAGCTGGTGAAGGTAAGGGTCAGGGATCTCCGGATACCCGAGCTCGGCGACAAGTTCGCGTCCCGGCACGGCCAGAAGGGCGTGATAGGGCTGCTGGTGCCTCAGTGGGATATGCCTTTTACTCCGGACGGAATAGTCCCGGATCTAGTGATCAACCCCCACGCCTTCCCCAGCCGTATGACGGTGGGCCAGCTCATCGAGAGCATAGCGGGCAAGGCGGCGGCGCTGGAGGGCAGGTTCGTGGACGCGACACCGTTCTACAAGGAGCCGATCGAAAACCTTAAGCTCGTGCTGAAACGCCACGGCTACCCGGAGTCGGGGGTAGAGGCGATGTATGATGGCCGTACAGGCGAGCTGCTCCAGACACCGATATTCATAGGAATAGTCTACTACCAGAAACTCCACCACATGGTGGCGGACAAGATGCACGCGCGGGCCAGAGGCCCTGTCCAAGTACTGGTCAGGCAGCCGACCGAGGGCAGAGCCAAGGAGGGAGGGCTCAGGTTCGGGGAAATGGAGAGGGATGCGTTGGTTGGTCACGGGGCGAGCATGTTGTTGAAGGAGCAGTTGCTGGATAAGAGCGATAAGACAACCATATATGTATGTGAGCTGTGCGGACACATAGGATGGTATGACAGGAACAGGAACCGATACGTCTGCCCGATCCATGGCGAGAAGGGGAGGCTTAGGCCTGTGGAGGTATCCTATGCCTTCAAGCTCCTTATACAGGAGCTCATGAGCATGGTGATCATGCCTCGGCTTCGCCTGAAGGACATAGTTTCTGAGAAGTGATCGTTTCCCGGGAGGGAGGTGTACGGGGATGCCTGTCGGCAAGCGTATAGGAGCGATCAAGATGGGTATCCTTAGCCCTGACGAGATAAGGCGGATGAGCGTGACAGCGATAGTTACCTCGGAGGTCTACGACAACGATGGCGCCCCTGTTGATGGAGGCGTGATGGATAGGAGGCTTGGCGCGATTGAGCCCAGAGAAGTCTGCCCTGTCTGCGGAAACACGCGGGAGACTTGTCCAGGCCACTTCGGCCATATAGAGCTCGCCCGCCCAGTGAT
>JALVHX010000023.1 GCA_027028805.1 Desulfurococcales archaeon
CCCTTGCTGGTTTTAAAATTATCCCCCCTCTACAATATATGGGTGCCGCGTCTCGTTCGTCGAGGAGAAGCCTCGGCCCCGGGGGGTATAGCGTTGCTCTGGGGGAGAAGGGTATTACCCCCGGGGGTTCTCATCGATCACCCCCACCGGTCTTCTCCACGCGCGCCGCGGTGCCGTAGACAAGTATCTCCGCGGCGCCCCCGGCTATGGCGGTGCTAGTGAACCTGGCCGCTAGAACCGCGTTGGCGCCCATGCTCCTGGCCTTCTCCACGAGCCTGGCAAGGGCGAGGCGCCTCCCCTTCTCCATGAGCTCGGTGTACTCCCTTATCTCTCCCCCAACAATGTTGCGGAGGCCTGCGAGGATATCCCTCCCTATATGTGTCGCCACCACCGCGCTCGCCGACACGATGCCCAGGATCTCCGCCACCCTGTAGCCGGGCGGCGCCTCCAGGGTGGTCACGAGGACGTGTTGATCTCCCGGAGTCAAGGCTCTCCATCCCCTAATTCTTCTCCCCCCTGGAGGAGGCTTGGGGGCGTGGGGGCGTTGTTTTGCGGCATGGCTCCGCCGGGTTATAAGGGTTTGTCCCGGGGATAGTTTACGTGGAGGTGGCTCGGCGTGAGCGAGGAGGAGAGGCTGAGGATGATCAGTAGGAGGATCTCTGTGAGGAAGGCGGCTTTCACCAACCTGGTAGTGTTCCTGCTCGATAGATCAGCTAGCATGGGCGAGGAGACGGGTGTGGATGGGAAGACTAAGTGGGAGCATCTCGTATGGCTTGTTGAGAGGCTTCTCGAGAGGCTCGGGTCCTCGGGTACGATGGCGTCCGCGTTCAAGGCCGCGTTCATATGGTTCAACCATGAGGCGAGCGTTGTGGAGAGGGATGGGAGAAGGATCTTCCCGGTTCAGGGAGAGGAGGGGGTGAACGAGGCTCTCGAGGTGTTCCGCGGGAGCCTGGACGCTTACCGGCCGATGGGTAAGACCGCTATAGGGGACGCGTTGGACGCGGCCTATAGGCTTATAGAGGAGTATGTGGGCGGCGGGGAGGATAAGGGGAAGCCCAAGTATATAACAGTGTTCCTGTTCTCCGATGGCAGGGAGGTTGTGAGGGATAACGCGTATGTGTTGGAGAAGGCTCAGAGGCTTAAGGAGTATCTCTCAGTGATGTCTCTGAGCGGGGGAGAGGTTGAGAGCGGTAGCATAGCCGCGGTGGCTCTCGGAGAGGATGCGGACGAGAAGCTTCTCCGCGAGATAGCGATGGAGCAGAAGAGCAACCAGCGCACAGCCCTGGAGCTCGCAGGGCTCCGCGGCTACGTGGACGAGGTTAAATTATTCATGCCGTTCCCCAGGACTGGGTATACCCGGGAGTTCATAGAGGCGATCAGGAGGTTCATGGAGAAGGTCTCTGAGACTGCGGCCCAGCCGTAGGCGGTGAAGTGTTTCCTCCCGGAAAGCTTTTCTCAACCCATCCATGGCGGGGGCGCGCCGGGCTCTCTGAGCCTCTTCCACATCGACATGCATGGCCGGCGGGTGCTCGTCTTTGGCGGCCAAGGGCTTCAGGTATGTAGAGGTGACGGTGGATCCCGGGGGGAGGGGTCTCGGCCGGATACCGGCGGGGAGGCTACGCTACATAGCCTCGGGGGGCCAGGGCCATGTCTACGAGCTCAGTCTCCGCGGCTCCCGCTACATAGTCAAGGTTTTCCACGGGGGAGTTGATCCATCTGGCCGTATATCGGCTATATACTCGCGTCTGATCGACTGGAGGCGTAGGACCGGCCGCTCCTTCCCCGAGTCCCTGTCGGGCCGGGCTCTCCCTGTCGCGATCGGGAGGACTGATGCCGGGGACACTGTGCTCATATATAATTATCTCGAGGAGTTCACGCCTCTCGACAAGATACTTGACCCGAGTATTCTCCTGGAGAGGTATGGCTGGGCCGAGAGGCTTCGATGGATCCATGAGGCGGTGGCGGCTTTCGCGGTGCTCGAGGACGCCGGCATATTGTTGTCAGATGTATCTCCCGACA
>JALVHX010000024.1 GCA_027028805.1 Desulfurococcales archaeon
TCTCATGGTCTCCTAACTATTGAGTAGTAATTAAGGATATACAGTGATTGTAAAAAGGATATATTGCTTTGTATGGCTCCTTAGGTTGCCGCTGTGGCTTTCTCGCTTGTCTCTGCTCTGGGTATTCCGTGGTGTTCGAGGTATATTGCTACTATTATTCTCCCGCGTCTAGGGAACACTGTTATTTCTGCCCCATCATAGTTGACTGTTAGGTTGCGGGGAGCCGTGTACCCGAGCTCGGAGAGTATGAAAGCCACCGTCCTGTATATATCGTATGCGATCCTGCTGTATTCTTTTACCGCCGAGAACCCTATGTCGGGTGCTAGCGCGTAGTCTACGACGCGTCCATCCCTATCAAGGACCACGACCGAGAAAGATGAGGCCACGTGCATGCACCTCTCTCCCAGGCTTGACCTGTACCTGTTCCACGTGTAAGCACTTACACGTCTACTAGATCATCGGGGCGCGCCGCTTATTTAACGGGGCAGGGCCGGTATTCCAGGGGTATAGGGGATACCTATATACGCCGCTATACAGGGGTATAATTCATCACTAGGGGCTGGTAGCGGTGCTGGCCAAGCTGTATCTAGCGATGATAGTGACCGCGGTAGTGGTCCTAGGGATCTCGAGCCTCGTGCTCTACGGCCTGCTCGTATTCATAGGCGATCCCGGTATAACGGGGCTCGTATTCATGATAGCACTGATGGTTATCCTCCAGTGGCTCCTCGCACCCTATATCATAAACCTGATGTACCACGTCCACCCATACGACGGAGACCCGGCGATACTTGAGCTCTACGAGGAGGTTGCGAGGAGGAGCGGGTTCAAGAACCCGCCTCCCCTCATGATAGCGGAGATCACTATACCGAACGCGTTCGCCTACGGCAACACGTTCACGGGATACAGGGTAGCCGTCACGAGGAGGCTCCTAGAGATACTAGAGCCCCGCGAGCTCGCAGCAGTCCTAGGCCACGAGCTGGGCCATATAAAGCACAGGGATGTAGCCGTCATAATGGTTATAGGGCTCCTGCCAGCCATAATCCTGTGGCTGGGAGAATACCTGCTGCGCTGGGGATGGCTGTTCGGCTACAGGAGGGATCGCGAGGGAGGAGGCGCCCTCTACCTACTAGCACTAGGCGCCGCCCTGGCCGCGATAGGGTTCCTGCTAAACCTTATGATGCTCTACTTCAGCAGGCTCAGAGAATACTACGCCGACGCACACTCGGCCACGCACGTCGACAACGGAGCATACCTGCTCCAGAGAGCACTGGCCAAGATACTAATAGACACAGGCTACCTGGCGCGCAGGGGAATAAACCTATCCAGGTATACACAGATGAAAGCCCTGTTCATACAGAGCCCGGAGTATAAGGCGCCGCTATACGGCGACATAGACTATGTCATAGAGGAGATAAAGAGGTCGAAGCCGAGCCTGCTCCGCGAAATATTCAGCAGCCACCCCCACCCAGCCAAGAGGTTCAGGTTCCTCGACAAGCTCGCCTCCGAGACACGCGGCTAGGAACACATATATTGCGTCGACACGGGATGTAATAACATAATTTATTTTATTATACACGGCCTCCGGGGCCATTGCTGAGCCGCCCGGGCTCGGCGGCTCTCGGCGAAGAGCGAGAAAGGGGAGCGCTATGTACGAATACTATGCGCCTACGAGAATACTTATAGGAAACGGCGTCTCCGGCAAGCTACAGGAGGCCCTCGCGTTTCTCCGGGAAACATACTCCTCGGTATACGTTGCCGCGTCTAAGACCCTGTGGGAAAACGGGGCTCTAGGAGCCTTCAGGGACACCCTCGAGGATCTTGGCGCGGACGTGCACTTCAATATATACAGCGTCAACGGCCCATCGGTTAAAGAGGTCCTCGAGCTATACAGAGACATGGAGGCCGTGGAGGCCGACATCGCCATCGGTGTCGGGGGCGGAAGACTCCTAGACGCCGTCAAGCTGGCCGCCGCCATATATGCCTCCGGCGGCGTGGGAGAGGCAGAGCTATCCCGGAGAGAGCTGGAGCTCGAGGAGAGCATACCCGTTATACTGGTGCCGACAACGTTCAGCGGTGCAGAGACCAGCAGGTTAGCATATATAGTTGTGCCGTCGACGGGGGCGAAGCTCTCGGTCGAATCACATACACTCTACCCCCGCATAGTTCTCGGAGACCCCTCCCTATCATCCACCCTCCCCCCGCGCACAGCCGCTGCCCAGATCATAGCGCTCCTGGCCGCATCAATAGAGGCCTATGTATCCCTCTCCACAACCTGGTTCGCAAGAATCTTTGCACGCGAAGCTGTAAGGCTCGTAGCCCGCAACCTCTACCCTCTCCTACAGGGCGGGGGAACCAATGTAATGGAAGCCCTACACGCCGCCTCCACCCTGACAGGCCTGGCTCTCAGCCACTCCTCCCCCACCCTGCTGACAGCGATGGCAATGACACTTAACAGCCTCTACCACATCCCATACGGCGAGGCGGCGGCCGTGCTTCTCCCGGCATGGCTCACTGTGATCAGGGGGGCCCGCGAACAGGATCTAGGGAGCCTGGCGTGGTTCGCACAGATAGGGCTCTCCTCGAGCAACCTGATCAAATGGGTCTCCGCGGCCATCTACGCGGCCCAGCTCCCGCGCAGACTCAGAGACCTCGGCGTGGACATGGAGGGTCTCCGGGGCATGGCCCTGATAGTATGGAACGATATGAGGGGATTCGTAGAGAACAACCCTGTCCCTATGGGTGTTGAGGATATCATAGAGGTGTATAAGGCAGCCTACTAGGCCCGGCCATTATCTCATAGGAACACACTTGTTCCATAGAATATATGGTACCCATGTATCCTCCCGGCAACGTTTTTATAATAAACAGGCTGGAAGAACTATTCATTGCATCCACCGACACACGCATCCACGCCAGCGCCTCCATGATCCATGGATGGTGGTGTTTTTGAGCATCAGAGAAGCGGTTATGAACGCCCTATACGACGCTATCCATAGAGCCGTGGTTTACCTGCCGCCGGATGTAAAACAGGCTATTAGGCGCGCATACGAGGAAGAAGACAACCCGGCGGCCAGGGCCCAGCTAGAAGCTATTCTACGCAACATAGAGCTCGCGGAGAAAACAGGGAAACCCCTGTGCCAGGACACGGGGCTCCTAACACTATACGTCGAGCTCGGGAAACGCTTCCCCCTACCAGACGGGTTCCACGAGATCGTGGCCGAGGCGGCTAGGAAGGCTACACGAGAGATCCCGCTCCGGCCCAACTCCGTCCACCCGTTCACCGGCAGAAACACGGGAGACAACACTGGGAGGCTTGTACCCTATATACACTGGGAGATAAACGATGGAGACGAGCTGAAGATAACAGTGGTGCCCAAGGGAGGAGGAGCAGAAGCTGTCTCCATGCTAAGGCTCCCCCCGCCCGGCAAGGGTGTGGAAAACGTTGTGGAGACAGTGATAGACGCGGTCCTCGAAGCCGGCGCAAAGCCGTGCGCCCCCCTCATAATAGGGGTGGGCGTGGGGGGCGGCGCGGACATAGCCATGATCCTAGCCAAGAAGGCCGCCGCACTCAGGAGGATAGGGGAGAGAAGCCCCGACCCCTCCATAGCCGGTCTCGAGGAGAAGCTCCTGGAGGCCGTTAACTCTCTGGGCATAGGCGTCATGGGCCTGGGTGGATCACACATGGTTCTAGACGTGCACATAGAGTATGCACATAGACACCCCGCCAACTACCCCGTGGCGGTGGCCTTCCAGTGCTGGGCCGCGCGCCGAGCCACCGCCATAGTATCGAGCAGCGGAGAGTACAGGGTGTACCAGTAGAGAACACCCAGGAGGTGACGAGACAAATGACTGTCCACCACCTATCCACTCCCCTCTCAGAAGAAGATGTCCGGGGCCTCAGGGCCGGCGACATTGTTTATTTATCAGGAATAATAGTTACGGCACGGGACGCGGCCCACAGGAGAATGATCGAGTATATTGAGCGCGGAGAACCACTCCCCATAGACCTCAGGGGGCTCGCGATCTACCACTGCGGCCCCGTTGTCCGGAGAAAGAACAGTGAATGGGAGATAGTGGCGGCCGGCCCCACCACGAGCGCCAGGATGGAGCTCTACGAGGCCACCATTATAGAGAAGCTGGGCGTGAGAATGATCATAGGGAAGGGCGGCATGGGGGCCAGAACCGCCGAGGCCTGTAGGAGACACGGAGCTGTATACACCGTGTTCACGGGAGGCGCCGCCGTCCTGGCCGCCGAGGCCGTGGAGAAGGTGGAGAGAGTGGAGTGGCTGGATCTAGGCGTGCCCGAGGCCCTATGGGTCCTCAGGGTCCGCGACTTCGGCCCCCTCCTCGTCGCCATAGACTCGCATGGCAGAAACCTTATCGAGGAGACTCTTCTCAGGGCCCGCGAGAGGAGGGAGGCCGCATTATCGATCGCTAGGAAGGCCATCGAGGGGTGAGCCCTGGAGTGGCTGGTGGGGAAGGAGAGAAGCCCCGTATAGGCGTATTCGTGTGCCACTGCGGCACAAACATAGCCGGGGTCGTTGACGTCAAGAAGGTGGTGGAGGAGGTCAGCAAGCTCCCCGGCGTCGTACACGCCGAGGACTATGTCTATATGTGCTCACAGATAGGCCAGCAGAAGATCATAGACGCTATACGGGAGAAGAAGCTCAACGGCGTCGTGGTCGCGGCGTGCACCCCGAGCCTCCACGGAGAAACCTTCGCCAAGGCGGTGGAGCACGGGGGGCTGAGCAGGCATAGATACGAGTTCGTATCCATAAGAGAGTATGTGAGCTGGGTTCACTGGCACGACAGGAAAAAGGCTACGGAGAAAGCTATAAGGGAGATAGCGGCGGCGGTGGCCAAGCTCGCCGACAACAAGGTATATGAGCCGATAAGGAGGGCGGTCAAGAAAAAGGCCCTCGTCATAGGCGGCGGCATAGCCGGCATGACCGCGGCCGTTGATCTCGCCAACGCGGGTATACCCGTGGTACTGGTGGAGAAGAGCCCGACGATCGGGGGGAGGATGATACAGCTCAGCATGACTTTCCCCACACTCGACTGCGCCCAGTGCACCATAACACCCAAGATGGCGGAGGTCGCCAACCACCCCAACATAAAGCTCTACACGCTCTCAGAGGTCATAGACGTCGAGGGGCATGTAGGCAACTATAAGGTCAAGATACTGCAGCATCCCAGGATGGTCGATATAGACGAGTGCAGGCTATGCGGCTTCTGTGAGAGAGCCTGCCCCGTAGAGGTGCCCAACGAGTTCAACAGGGGTCTCGGGAAGCGCAAGGCCATATACCTGCCGTTCGCACAGGCCGTGCCCTCGGCCTACGTCATAGACGCGGAGCACTGCACGCGGTGCGGGCTCTGTGTCAGGGCCTGCCCCGTGGACGCGATCAATCTCGACGAGAAGGAGAGGATCATAGAGGAGGAGGTTGGCTCGATAATAGTCGCCACAGGCTTCGATATATATCCGCCCGAGAACCTGCCAGAGTATGGATACGGTATATACAAGGATGTCGTGGACGCGCTCCAGTTCGAGCAAATGATAGTCCCAAGCGGGCCGACGCGCGGAAGAATAGTGAGGCTCAGCGACGGGAAGCCCGCGAAAACAGTTGTCTTCATCCAGTGCGCCGGCAGCAGAGACGTCAACCATCTCCCCTACTGCTCAAAGATATGCTGTATGTATACCGCTAAGCAGGCAATGCTCTACAAGATGAAGGTCCCGGACGGGAAGGCATACATCTTCTACATAGACGTGAGGGCTGCGGGCAAGGGATACGAGGAGTTCTATAAGAAGGCCCAGATGACGCCCGGCATCCACTATGTGAGGGGCCGCGTATCCAGGGTGTACAGGGAGCCCGGCGACGACAGGCTCACCGTAGAGGGAGTGGATACTCTTAGCGGCAAACTAGTCAAGATCAAGGCTGATCTAGTCGTGCTGGCCGTCGGCATAGTGCCCCGCCTCGACCCAGAGCTGGCGTCGAAGCTCAAGATCGCTGTAGACGAGTATGGCTTCGCACAGGAGGTGCATCCCAAGCTCAAGCCCGTCGAGACAGAGGTCGGAGGAGTCTTCGTGGCGGGAGCCGTGCAGGGCCCCAAGGATATAAGCGAGAGCGTTGCACAGGCGTCCGCCGCAGCCGCGAAGGCTATGCAGCTCCTGGTCAAGGACTATGTGGAGAAGGAGCCCCTGATAGCCGAGGTGGACGAGGAGCGGTGTGATGGATGCGGCATATGCGCCTCCACATGCCCCTACGAGGCTATAAAGATAGAGAATGGGAAGGCTCATGTAACCCCTATACTCTGTGAGGGATGCGGCATGTGTGTATCCGCGTGCCCCGTGGGCGCCATGGAGCTCCGCAACCTCACGGATAAACAGATAACCAACATGGTTAAAGCGATCGCGAGGTGGCCCTAGGGTGTCCGGGGAGAGGGATGTATTGGTAATAGGGTTCCTGAGCAGATGGTGCGCGGGAATAGCGGCCGAGACCGCTGGAGTCAACAGGATAAAGTATTCGCCGAACATCGTCTTCATAAACCTGCCCTGCGTGAGCAGGCTCAACCCATCCCATGTCGTAGACGCATTCCTCAACGGCATAGACGGGGTGCTCATAGGCGGCTGTCTCCCCCCAGGCAACTGCCACTACAAGACCGGGAACTTCAAGGCGTTTAAACGAATGTATCTCCTCAAGAAGCTCATGGCACAGTTCGGCGTAGAGCCGGAGAGGGTTAAGATGGACTGGTTCGTCACGCCGCAATACGAGAAGATCGCGCGTGTCGCAGACTCCTTTGTCGAGGAGATAAGGCGCCTAGGCCCGGTGATGAGCCGTGGAGAAGCCTAGCCTGGCCATAGTGCCCCTAACCTGTTGCGGCGCATGCATGCAGAGCATATACGAGGACAGAGAGCTGATGAAGACGATAACACGCTACCGGATCATCTACTGGCCCGGCTATGCCGAGGGAGAACTGGGAGATGCCGTGGACGCCGCGATCATAGTTGGGGTTGCGAGGACGCGGAGAGACTACGAGGCCGCGGAGAAAATGTATAGGGAGGCCGGCCTCGTAGTCATGTATGGAACCTGCTCCGTCTACGGCGGCATACCCGGGCTCACAGCCCTGGTTCCACGCGAGGAGCTCGGCGAAGACTATGCAGACACCGCGAAGCCGCCCGCAGTGCTCCGCCAGCCCAGCGTCCTAGCACCGGGATGCCCGCCCTCAGCCAGCGTCAGGAAGAGGCTTGCCGAGATCCTGGAGGCTTATCTCCGGGGCGAGAAGCCGGATAAAACAGTGTTCCTCGGAAACACGGAGAGCCTGTGCCGCAACTGTCCCCTGAGGCCACGGGATCCCGGTAGAATAGAGATGCCGGGAATCAAGAGGGTTTACGAGGGCGTCTCCATGGACAAGTGTTTCCTAGAACAGGGTATACTCTGCCTAGGCCCGGTGACAAGCGCGTCCTGCAACCATGACTGCATCAGGATGGGGCTACCCTGCACCGGGTGCGCCGGCCCGGTTCCGGGAATAGATGATGCTGGGCTCCGCTACATAGGGGCCATAGGCTCGATCCTAATGGTGAAGCGCGAGAGACAAGTAATGTTCCCCGGTCTCGCAAGGGAGCTCGACAAGATCCATGACCCGATGGGCCTCCTCTACAAATACACGTTGCCAAGGGCTAAGCTGACCCAGCTCGCGCTTATAAGAAGAGGGCTTGCCGGGGGCGGGGAGAAGTGAGGGTTACCGAGTCCCTTCTCCTAGCCAGCGACGGCGGCATAAAGCCGGCCTCCACAACAGGATACTCTATAATAACACGTGGAAGACACGTCGAAGACATACCAAGGCTCGCATCGATACTATGCGGCACACAGTCATGGGGCCACTACCTGGCCGCTTCCAGGGCCCTGGACAAGTTGTTTGGGAGAAAAGTACCGGCTCCCGCAGAAGCTGTTAGGAGAGCCGGCCTCCTCCTAGATATAGCGCACGGCCATATACATAGGCTCTATACCGGCATACTGCCCAGGATCCTGGCCGGGAGAAGCCATCTATCCATAGATAACCATGACGAGCTTGGAGAAGCCTATAGGGGGGCCGTAGAGGATCTCGCCGAGGCGAAGACCCTTATAGGCGGGAGACCCGTCCACCCAGCCTTCACGCTACCAGGCGGCGTATCGCCCGGGGTAAGGGCGAGGCTCCCCGGGATAAGGGAGGCGCTTGAGAAAGCCGCGGAGAAGATAGAGGCGTTCGCCGAGAAAGCCGCGGAAACAATCCGTTCAAGCAATATACAGGCAATCGCCGAATACACGGGGCTAGGCCGGGAGACGCTTTATGTAGCCATGGTGTGTGGGGGGGAGCCGTGTTTTATGGGGGACAGTATACGCGTCGTGGGCGAGGGCGTGGACGAGGTGTTCCCCCTAGAGGAGTACGGGGAGAGATTCAAGATAACATGTAGCGGCGGCTTCTGTAGAGCCCTGTATAGGGATGGCCGCGTAGCCGTTACAGGCCCCCTGGCCAGGATGAACGCGTGGAGAGGACTAGGGGGAAGATACCGTGATCTCGTCGAGGAGGCCAGAGGCGTGTTCGGCGGAGAAAACATGGCCAACGCGGCCGCCGGCATCTATGCTATGGCGGCCGAGCTCCACCTGATTGCCGAGAAGCTACGCGGCCTATCCACCAATATAGGCGACGGCTCCCTGGTAGAGCTGCGTGGGAAGCCGGGGGGACGCGGCGTCGGCGGCGTGGAGGCGTCGCATGGCCTGATAATACACGAGGTCTCCGCCGACCAGCGCTACGTAGTAGACTATGCACGCGCCCTAACCCCATCCATGATCAACATATATGCCGCCGAGAAAGCTGTCGGCGCTGCCGGCGCGCAGTGGGCCGGCATCATAATCCCTCTCTACGGCCTATGCGGCCTAGAGCTCATGCATACATGGAGGAGGTGAGCCATGGACATGGATGGGTTCGTGGAGGAGGTTGTCAGGATAAGTGGGAGAAACCCTTATCTCTGCTACCAGTGCGGCATGTGTAGCGCCGTCTGCCCCGTGGCCCAGTACATGGATATCCTGCCACACCAGATCATTAGGCTGGTGCAGATGGGAGACCCCGCGGTGCTTGAGAGCGACGCCATATGGGTATGCATATCATGCATGGCCTGCGTGGACCGGTGCCCCAGAGACGTGGGCCCAGGCATAATAATAGACGCCCTCCGCCAGTTCAAGCTACGGAGAGGGGCCGAGAAATACGATTATTTCCAGGTACCGGAGCTGGGAGAGGCGCCGTCTCTAGCACTCGTCGCCGCCTCAAGGAAGCTGACGGGGTGACGCGTAGATGGCCAAGGCGCTCCTCTACTATCCCGGATGCTCTGTTAAGAGGAACTCGCCGTGGTATGAGAAAAGCGCCCTCGCGGTCCTCGAGGCTCTCGGCTACCGTGTCAAGGAGCTGGATAAATGGTACTGTTGCGGCGCAACGATAAGCTTGGCAGCCGACGACGTGATCAGGCACCTTGGCGCGATCAGGAGCCTGATCCAGGCTGAGAAGGAGGGAGAAGCCCTAGGCACAAACGAGATGCTAACCGTCTGCCCAATGTGCTACAACGTGTTAGCCAGGGTCAATAACCTGTTGAAGCGTGACAGAGAGAAGCTCGAGACCGCGGCCAGGTATCTGCGCGACGAGAACCTTGAGAAATACTCGTTGTCGACAAGGGTTATACACGTGGTACAGGTTCTACACAGGGAGCGGGAAAAACTGGGAGAGCTGGTTAAGCGGAGGCTCGACGGCGTCCGGGTTGCCGCATACTATGGATGCACCCTTGTCCGCCCGAAGGACGTCGCAGTCGATAACCCCGAGTCGCCCAGGGTTATGGAGGAGATCCTGAGATCAGTGGGGATCGAGACCGTCGAGTACCCCTTCAAGACTCTCTGCTGCGGCGCCTACCACTCGGTGTATAGGAAAAACATAGCTGTAGCTAACAGCGGCCTAATACTAACCGATGCCGCGGCGAGAGGCGCCGATATAATGGTGACCGTGTGCCCCCTATGCCACTACAACCTGGAGCTGGCCTACCGCTCCATGGCGCGGAAACCCGGTATAAGGGTCATGTACCTAACGGATCTCCTCGCATACGTGATGGGGCTCGATGACGCGCTCAGCCCCGAGACCAGGTCGTTTTTGGATAAGCTCCGCGAGGCTAGGAGGGAGCTAGTGGCTACTCCTGGGGGTGGGAATTCTTGAGCAGCAAGGAGTCCCCTGAGACAGGGCCCCGCCCCGTCTCCGGGAAGGAGGAGGGCGGGAAGACTATCAGGATCTATGTGATGGGGAGAGCATACGAGGTGCCCGAGGGCCTGACCATACTCAAGGCCCTCGAGTACGCCGGGTTCAGGCTAACCAGGGGAGTCGGGTGCAGAGGAGGCTTCTGCGGCGCATGCGCAGTAATGTATAGGATGCCAGGCGAATACAAGCTCCGCACAGCCCTCGCCTGCCAGACGCTAGCCAGGGACGGAATGCACCTAGTGTTCATACCATATGCTCCCATGAAGAAGCCGCGCTACGATATCGAGAAGCTGAGGCCCGACGCGGGCTCCGTGATAGCGATATTCCCCGAGGTCACAAGGTGCCTGGCATGCAACGCGTGCACAAAAGCGTGTCCCCAGGGACTACAGGTGATGGATGCTATCCAGGCCATTATACGCGGCGACATAGCGGCGGCCGCGAACCTGGCGTTTGACTGTATAGGATGCGGGCTCTGCTCGATCAGGTGTCCCGCGGAGATAAGACACGTCTACGTGTTCCAGCTCGTGCGCCGCCTCTATGGCAAATACATGCTGCCGAAGGCGAAACACGTCGAGGAGAGGATCAAGGAGATAGAGGCTGGCAAATACGATGAGGAGATGGAGAAGCTTATGAAGCTAAGCCTCGAGGAGCTCAAGAGGCTCTACATGTCCCGCGACATAGAGAAGGCCTAGGCTTCATGGGGTGATGGGCTTGGTATATGAAGGTTATCCGCCCGAGATGCGCGAGAAGATACGTGTAGTGGAGGAGACGCGTGAGGAGAGGCTTGGGCAACAGATACCCAAGCTAAGCCTCGAGGAGAGAGAGAAGCTTGTCAGGAAATGGCACCCGGACTATAGGGAGGATACGAAGAGGCCTGTCCGCATAGGACCCAACAAGGGCCAGGTCATATACCGTGAGGTCGCCGACCTCCTAGAGTCATGGCCGGCCGTGAAGCCGGGCGACGTGGACCTGGACAACATAGACTATGACGTAGACATATTGATTATCGGCGGAGGAGGCGCCGCGGCCAGCGCCGCTCTCTGGGCAGTGTACAGCGGCGTTAGCCCAGAAAACATATTGATCGCTACAAAGCTCCGCTTCGGCGACGCCAACACCGTTAAGGCCCAGGGAGGCATACAGGCAGCGGACAGGCCCAATGACTCGCCGGTGAGACACTATCTCGACACCATTGGTGGGGGCCACTTCGCCAACAAGCCGGAGCTCGTCAGGGCCCTTGTAATGGATGCCCCGTTCATCATAAGGTGGCTCGAGGATCTCGGCGTCATGTTCGACAAGACCGGGGAGGGAGAGATGATCGAGTATACCGGGGGAGGCGCCAGCAGGAGGAGACTGCACGCCGCCAAGGACTATACGGGCCTAGAGATCATGCGTGTGATAAGAGACGAGGTATGGAACAAGGGTGTCAACGTCCTCGAGTTCAGCCCCGCCGTCGAGCTCCTCACCGACCCGGACACCGGGGCCGTGTCGGGCGCCGTCCTGTGGAACATGGAGGTCAAGGCATACTACGTGGTTAGGGCAAAGGTCACCATACTCGCCACCGGCGGCTTCGGGCGCCTCCACCTAGCCGGGTTCCCCACCACAAACCACTACGGCGCCACAGCCGACGGGATAGTGATGGCGTACCGTGTCGGGGCCAACCTACGCGACCTCGACTCCGCCCAGTTCCATCCAACCGGCGTCGCATGGCCCGAGGCTATACGGGGAGAGCTCATAACCGAGAAATGCAGGAGCCTCGGGGCGCAACTGGTCAACGCCAACGGGGAGCGGTTCATAAACGAGCTCGAGCCCAGAGACGTGGTGGCCTCGGCGATCATAAGGGAGTGCGCCGAGGGACGCGGGATCATAACACCCACCGGGGCCTGCGGCGTCTGGCTCGACCTGCCCATGATAGACAGGGTTAGGGGGGAGGGAACGATTAGGAGGAACCTGCCAGCCATGTACCGCCAGTTCATACGCCACGGCATAGATATAACCAGGGAGCCCGTGCTGACCTATCCAACGCTTCACTACCAGAACGGGGGCATAGAGATTGATCCATGGACACACGTGCTACGGCCCGATGGAACACCTATACCAGGCCTCCTCGCCGCAGGAGAAGTAACCGGCGGCGTGCACGGAAAGAACAGGCTCATGGGCAACTCCCTCCTAGATATAACCGTGTTCGGCCGCAGAGCCGGGATAACAGCTGCGAAGCTCGTTAAAGAAATGAGCGGCAAACCCAGGATAAGCCTCAAGCACGTGGAGAGATACATGGAGGAGCTGAAGCGGCTGGGCGTGCCGGAGAACAGGAGGGCGCCCGTACTGCTCCCCGACTACCGCGGCGAGCGCGTGTTGCTGAGGAAACTGGATCTAATAGACCTTGCCCCGATATAAGACGTCTCCCGCGGCGAGCCGTCCGCGAGCTCAATGTTTTTTATTTAAAAACCACTATATTCTCCGCCTGCGGGGTGCTATGCTTTGTCCAAGGATAAGATTGACTGGTACCGGGTCTCGAACGAGCTACACTACAAGTATAAGGGGAAGATCGAGGTTGTCCCGAAGGTACCGGTGCTTAAGCTCGAGGACTTCGCCATATGGTATACCCCGGGGGTCGCGGGGCCCTGTAAGAAGATCAAGGAGGAGGGGCCTGACGCGTCCTTTGAGTACACTCTCCGATGGAACTATGCCGCGGTTATAAGCGATGGGACACGGGTTCTGGGCCTCGGAAACATAGGGCCCGAGGCCGGCATGCCGGTGATGGAGGGCAAGGCCCTGCTCTTCAAGTATCTAGGCGGCGTAGACGCGGTTCCCCTAGTCATAAACGCGCGTGATCCCGAGAAGTTCATAGAGGTTGTCAAGGCCCTTGAGCCGAGCTTCGGCGCCATAAACCTCGAGGACATAGAGAGCCCTAAGTGCTTCTATCTACTAGAGAAGCTCAACGAGATCCTGGATATCCCTGTCTGGCACGACGACCAGCAGGGCACGGCCCTCGTCACGCTCGCAGGCCTCATAAACGCGCTGAAGATCGTGGGCAAGAAGCTTAGCGAGGTCAAGATAGTGTTCGTAGGCGCCGGCGCAGCCAACATAGCCGCCGTCAAGTATACGAGGATAGCCGGGGCTGATCCCAAAAAGATGATAGTTGTGGACAGCAAGGGGATACTCCACCCAGGCCGGCCGGACATAGAGGAGCTCAAGGAGAAGAACCCGTGGAAATACAGGATCGCGATCGAGACTAATGCCGAGGGGAGGACAGGCGGCATACCCGAGGCCCTTGAGGGAGCCGATGTAGTGATAGCAGCATCGAGGCCGGGGCCCGGGGTGATCAAGAAGGAGTGGATAAAGAAGATGGCTGACGACCCCATAGTCTTCGCCGAGGCTAATCCCGTCCCAGAGATATGGCCATGGGAGGCAAAGGAGGCCGGGGCAAGGATCGTGGCCACTGGTAGAAGCGACTTCCCCAACCAGATAAACAACAGCCTCGGCTTCCCCGCAGTGTTCCGCGGAATACTAACGGTGCGTGCTAGGAAGATGACTGATTCAATGTTCATAGCCGCCGCCTACGCCATAGCGAGATATGCGGAGAAGAAGGGTATACACGAGGAATACATTGTACCGACAATGGAGGAGGCCGAGATGTATGTTGAGGAGGCTGTGGCGGTGGCGGAGAAGGCAATTGAGGAGGGCGTGGCTAGGAGAAAGCTGGGGAGAGACGAGCTGGAGGCCGAGATAAGAGAGCTAATATATAGGCCCCGGCGCTACATGGATCTAGCGCTCAAAAACGATCTGATAAAGATCTATCCACCGTACCCGAGGTAGGCTCGGCCACAACAATAGTGATCCCCACTGTTTTTCCCAGATAAACCCTCTCTCCACGGATTCTCCCAGAGCCCACTGCTTTATTAAATGCATTAAGGGTTATTGGAGACAATGGAGCGATAGGGTGATAGGCCGGTATGCCACAGTGCCCCTACTATGATGGCGGCCTATGCTACAGCCCGAAGACCCTGAGAGAATACGGCCAGCCAGTGTCGTCAATAGTTGATCCCGAGAAGTGTCTAACGGACTCATATAGAGAGTGCCCATACTTTGTCGAGGAGAAGAGCGGGCAGGCCGGGATAGAGGAGGCGGCTGAGGCCACGGCTCCCGGCCTCAAGGAGATGCCGCCACTGTATCTAGCCATACACGTGATCCCGGCCGACACGAGATCCGACTGCCCCTATTTCATGCTCGTGAAGGTTAAGGAGAATGCCTATGTTGCGCGTTGCAAAGCCACTGAGAGGTATCTCACGCGATCCGCGGTGGAGAAATGCGTGTCCAGCTGGAAGACATGTCCATTCTATCTCTTTTATAAGGCTAGGAACCTTTAGCACAACATATTCTCTATGGCCCCGGTGTTTTAAACGGGAACAACGCTTCATCCTATATAATAAGGGTGCCTGCGCCATGGATAAGCCGCATATATACCTTATACTCGGCCCCGGCGACGACGGCTTCGAGGAGATATTCATGTTGGCGTACAGGGTTGTGAGAGATAGCCTCGGAATAGATCTAGATGTCACGGTGCTGCACTCGCCGGATGAGAATGCCGGGCCGCGGCTAAACTATAGAGGAGTTGACGTGTTGTTGAAGGACATGGATCTATATGAGATAGTCGACCTGTTGGCGGCAGCTGGCGCTCCATGGATACCTCCTGTGGGCGGGGAAGGCGTGGAGGCTGCCGAGGCCTAGTGGCCGTGTTCTCCGAGACACTTCTCTATACCAGCTATATAGATCTGGATATTGCCCTTGCGTGTCGAGGATACAGGGATTTTCTCGCGCTCAACGCATACATAAATAGATGTTTCACCCGTGTCCTCGTTCTCGACAACCCTTACGGCTCTGAGACGGCCGAGGCCGCGGGAATACATGAGCGGGGAGAGCTCTACCAGAGTTTTCTTCGCTATCTTCGCTAGATCAGATATCCACCTCGGCGTCTTACCAGGCTCCCCTATGTTGACGAGGAAGATGAAGGCGTTGCTGTAGCGGGGCCCGCTGAGTATTCTCCTCATAAGCCTCGCGCGGCCGGGGAAGGCGTCGTGTATAACTATGTCGTGGTACTCGTTTATCGTTATAATAGCGTCTATGGGCTTGTCGAACTGCTCCGAGAACCGTGTCCTGACAAACCATGTTCCCTCCTTACAGTAATCAGTTATGATCTTGAACATATGCGAGAAGCTTACAACTCTCCTGGGAACCATTATTATCTGCCACTCATAGGCCTTGCTCCGCCTGAGCTCGTCTAATGTATGTATCTGTGGACTAGGCAGTACTAGCGTGAAGCCGCCGACGCTGAACACTGTTACTTCACGGCTCATCTCTTCCACCTTCCCCAGCCAAGCCGGTCAACAATATTCCCCGCGACGCGTTGAGAACATAGAGGCCTAGAACCATGGTATAGAGCACGGTGAAGGCCCGGGCACGGACAACCATGGGGGGCGGCATAGCGAGCGTATAGCCATACTCCATTACACCTGCTCCACCAGGCGTCGGGAGCGCTCCCATGCTTAGTGCATAGATGTAGCCTGCGAAGGCCCGCCAAGGCGCTATCGGCCAACACAACAATAGTATTGTCGCAGTGTTTAATAAATGGTATAATATGGTTGTAGACACCATCGCCGCCACGCACCGCGCCCCGCATCTACCCATAACCCTCCTATACGAGTCAAGAAACACCGCGACCTGGCCCGCCACGATCCCGGAGAACCTTTTAACTATAAAACGGTAGAGTCTCCCGCCGCCGCGCAGGATGATGAGAGGCATAGGAGCCCATACGCCCAGCGACGCCGCCGATACTATGAGAACAGGGATTGTATAGGGTAGATAGAGCAGGGAAGCCGCGGCAGCGGCGGCGGCCGTAAACACTACATCGTAGTAGACCTCGTAAATTGTCAACGCGAAGTACCCCGCAGTACTGTCTCCACGCGCCCTGGCCAGATAATGAGCCCTCACAGGCTCGCCCCCTATGGCGCTGGGGGTGAGATAAGCGGCTATGCCGCCCAGTATTCTGGCATAGAAATAGTGTCTAAGCCCCAGCGGCTCGCCGGCAAAGTATCTGTCGAGAACCATGAGCCTATAGGCGGAGACAAGCCATGCCGCCGTATACGCGGCGGTGGCCGCCGCCAGCATCAAGGGGTTTACATCGAGCAGTTCCTCCAGATTAACACCCATATACAGTGTGTACGCTACTAAGACTAATGCTACAAACAAGGTGGTTGCCGCAGCCGCCTTGGCTGTGATCCTCATCTCTCATCAACACTACCGGGGATCAGGAGGGTCTCGAGGCTTTTCCCGCCAAGAGCGTGTAGAGGCGTGTAATCGTCTTAGAGGAGACTGCTCCCTCCCTTACAACTCTTAGCCCGTTCACCGAAACCTCTATGACGGTTGACGCGGCCCCTATCGGGGATGCGCCGGAGTCTATGTAGAGGTCTATTGTTTCCCCTAGCTGTGCGAGAGCCTCCCGTATCGTGCGGGGCGGCTGCCTACCCGATATGTTGGCGCTGGTGCCTGTGATCAATCCCCCGTTTTCCCCGGCTATCAGTCTCGGGAGGGGGGCGGCGGGGACTCGGAAACCCACCTTCCCGCTTCCGAGATGAATGTTCTCGGCGACGCCGCATCGCTTGATGGGAAGTATTATAGTGACAGGGCCGGGCCATACTGCCCGCATAAAACGCTCTAGCCATACGGCGCCCGTGCACTCGATAACCTTCTCGGTGCTCGAGGCTAGCACCGGTATCGGCTTCCCGCT
>JALVHX010000025.1 GCA_027028805.1 Desulfurococcales archaeon
TATATGTTGTTCACTATATAGTCTCTGTCAATCAGGTAGTTCATGGCAAACCTTACCTTGCGGAAGGCGAACGGGTTGATGCCGTAGCCGGGGGCGGCGCCGATCTCGAAGTATGTGTAGCCGGGACCCTGCTCATAATAGACTATCGCGTCAACAGTTGTGCCGAACTCGGTGGCTATCTCCTCCTTCGTGTACTCGCCTGTCCTGTTCTCATAGTATACCGGGGCCGGGTTGAATATGAAGTCCACTAGGCCGCTCGGCACCGCCAGTAGCTTGACATTGGGGTTGCTCTTCACAACCTCCGCTATGCTGGGCCTCAGACCATACAGGTATACGTCGATGTCAACGCCTATGGCGGCGGGCACCTGCGATAGATCCACCTGGGTATAGTTGAGGTAGTCGGAGGCAGGCCCTACGCTCTGCTTTACAGGCATACTGGTTGCTGGCGCTGCGTATGCGGGGGCAATGATCGATAGGGCTAGTGTGAGGAATAGCATTACGGATAGTGCCTTATAGTTCATGCCTACTCACCCATCCAAGACTACGTGTTTCATTCCCTCAAATATGGGTCGTTAGCCTATTTGTTGACCGGCTCTATTTAAAGCTTATCTGTTGAACGTATTACCCCTATATTACACCCGCATATATCAGTAAATACACTATAAACGAGGAGATACAGGATAAAGCAGGCCCCACATGGATCCAATACCCTTGTATAATCTATCTCAGGCCAAGCTTTCTCTTATACCTCCTAATCCTCCTAGACAACCAGAGGATTCTACGCGTCTCCCACGCCAAGAGAACAACGAATACAGCGGCAGGGGCCGCGAACAGCCAGGCGTTATCTGTTGCACGGAAGTATAGCCCCTTCCTCTCGACACGGAGCCGGAGAGGCCCCCTGGTTATCCACGCCCTGTACAGGATTTTCTTGATACGTGACTCGTCTATCCTAACCCTGCTCTCTCCAGGAGACACCGCTAGGCTCGTGTTCACCCATCCCTCATCCTCGGTCTGGGTATACAGGTGTAGTTCCACTGGATCACTCGATGAAACCTCGACCACCGCACGATTAATATATAGGTCTACGAGGAGAGAGGCCACGTACAGGTAGTTGGTAACCACGTAGCGGGTTGGGGGAAGAGCCAGCGAGGCCACACCCACGGGGTACAGTATCGGCGTAGGGAGCCCCCTAGAGGTAGCGTTATCGTAGAGATACAGGTCCAGGCGGCTCGAGTTAACCTCTATCCTAATTGAACGATACACCCTGATATCCCTATCCTTCACATATTCGAGAACAACCAATGTCTCGTTTACTCCTCCCCTAGCATAGATGTTAAAACTTATACGCGTAGCGTTGACGGGCTTATTTGTATCCGTATAGTTAACCCATAGCAGCTTAACCTCGAGCACATATTTCTCGGGCACAACACGGATCGAGAATCCCGGGGCCGGGGAGACACCTATAGGGGGAAGCGCTAGATAAGCCGCAGCTAAGGCTAGGAGCACCACTGCATAAACTATAGCCCTCCTCCTCCTAACACCATACTCCGCCTCAGCCCTCCTCAGGAGCGCGAGCAACTCCTCCCTCCTTGGACGCGGCAAGCCCCACACCACCAGTCTATGCTACACAGCACGCGCCGTGCACGTTGCTCAATCACAATGTTTCAGTCATCGACACAATCCCGTCTTCTACAGCCCACCGATGTATTTAATCATTCCCCGCAGAACCAGTAGGGGCAACACGGTATGTCAGAATAAATAAGGGTCGAACCAGGTATTTTTTAGATAATGCTCCGCCGTAAACCGCTCCGGGCGCAAGGAACGCGTTGGTGAATATAATAAGGCTACAATATCATGGGCAAGCGGGGCTAGCCGGCGCCATGAAGAGAGGCTTAGAGGGTTTCGCTAGGAGAAGGGTTTGGAGAAAAATAATATTGTCGATAACCATCCTAGTCGTAGCCATGGGGCTAGCGATCGCGTCGCAGCATGAGGAGAGAAGCATTGTCCATGGAACACGTGTAGTAGAGGCGTCAAGCGTCTCCAGCATAGTGATCGGGGATATCCTGGGCGACACAGGGGGCTCGGTTATCAATGGAACCCTAACCATATATGGCGGCGACTGCGGCTCATCAATAGACGCTTTCATAGCCCACACTGATGGAAGCGTCACCAATATAACGGTGAACGCGGGCGAGAACGCTTCAATGGCGTTCAACGATCCCCGAGACGTGCTCACAATAATGCCCTCCCGGAAATGCAGCGTAAGGATCTATGCCGAAGCCGTTGTATCGCACAGGCGGTTCCTCGGCCTATCAATACTGGGGCTAGCATTATTCATAGCCGCAACAGCCTACGCGTTAAAGGCTGTGACAGAATACATAGCGGAGCTGGCCTCGGCCAGATAAAGGGTCTCCGACAACCATTTCCCCGGAACCCTCGGATGGAGACAAGCTCGTTATCTCCCCGAGCCGAGAGGGTTGTTGCTTTGGCTAGGATAGCTGTTGTACACCACGTGTCGAGTTCGAGGCTCATGGGGCTCGGTGGGGCCGAGCTGGTTGCCCTCGAGACGGTTCTTGGCCTACGCGAGGCAGGGCATGAGGCGTATATAGTGACCTATCATCCCCCGGGCCCCCGCGAGGCCGCGCGGCTGGGGGCTCATCACGGGATAAGCCCCGGGGAAGCAATGGATCTCTTCACGCGGCCCCGGAGAATGAGGAGCCCTGATCTCGTAATAAACACTAGCGGCGACGTGCTGGCAGGCCTATTCATGGGGTATAGGCCCGACATAGTGTATCTACACTATCCCCTCTCGAAGAGCATTGACACGTATTACCCCGGGCTCAGGGGGGCTGAGAGGCTGGCCGGCAAAATATATGCCCTGATCAACAAGGTTTTCGCCCCACACATGCTGGTCTCCGCAAAGGCGATCATAGCCAACTCGATGTTCACCGCCAGGATACTTGCCGAGAGCCTGCACCGGAGAATATACGTGGTTCATCCACCGGTCAAGACAAGCGATCTAACCCCTCCATTGCCGAGGAATAGAAGGAAGATGCGGGTGCTCGTCGTATCGCGTTTCTCGCCGGAGAAGAACCTGGAATACGTCGTGGTTCTATCCCATATGCTCACGAGGCTGGGCGTGGAGGCACGCATAGCTGTTGCTGGCTCCACGGGGAGATATAGCAGGCTAGTGGTTAAGCGGCTCAAGAGGCTTATGGAGAACTATGGCGTAGACAACATAGACCTATACATGGATCTGCCGCGGCGCCGCCTAGCCATGCTCTACAGGAACAGCATGGTCTACGTGCACCTGACGCGTAGAGAGCATTTCGGGATAAGCGTCGTGGAGGCAATGGCGGCCGGCACCCCGCCAGTCGTACCTGAGGAAAGCGGGGCATGGCTCGACGCGGCTGGGGCGAGCAGGGAGCACGCATTGCCCTATAGGAGCCTATGGGAGGCCGCGGAGAACGTGGCGCGTCTCCTGCGAGATAAGGAGCTGTGGAACAGGATAAGCAGAGGCGCCGCGGAGAGAGCGAGGTGTTTCGACAGCATCTTTTTCAGGAAGAGGATAGCAGCGGTGGTGGAAGAGGTTCTGGGCTAGACGAGTTCTTCTCCGAGATACTCCATTATGGTCTCCGGCGGCTGGTTCGAGGGCAGCGTTATGGCTGGTATGCCGAGGAGCCTGCGAACAGCGTCGGCCAGCTCGTCGGCGGCGCCCTGCCTCGAGGCATCTACTATGACGAGCCTCGGCCTGGAGCGCCTAACATACTCGATAAGCTCATCATAGTCCGCGTGATCGCTTAGGGCCACGAGCCAGCTGACCGCATCGAGCCTCCTAACCGGCTCCCTAAACTCCCATCCCGAGAGAACAATGTTTGATACGCCGCTGAGCCTCCTGTAGCGGGCGCGGGCCATGTGCGCGAAATATATATAGCCTCTCCCCCGCGCCATTATCTCCTTGCCCGATATACTTGTATCCATATAATAATTATCTATCATGTAGCCGTATTTCTCCGCGATCCTTGTGACCCGGTATATTTTCTCAGGCATAACAAACGGCTCCTCGACACCGCCCCGCCTCAGTATCTCCATCGCCTCCTGCAGCTTCCCATAGTAGCCATATACAACCACCGGCCTCTTCCTCACAGAGTCGAGGACAAGATCTATGAGAAGCTCCTCCACCTCCTCCTTAAACGGCCTCCTAAACCTGGGGCTACCATAGGTGGCCTCTATTATGAGGACATCCGGGGACATTATTATCTCGGTGCCCTTTAGCCTGAAATCACCGGTATAAGCGATCCTCACGCCGTTCTCCGTCTCAACGACAACCTGTGCGGCGCCCACTATGTGGCGGGCCGGTGCGAGGAAGAGCTTCTCGCCCTCATAGCTTATTTTTCTATGATACTGTAGCGGGAGAGCCTTCTGCCTAAACAAGTACCTGTTCCGCATACTAAGCCTCCCAAGCTCCTCTACAAGCTCGATCGTCGCGGGAGTCGCTATTATAAGGGCGGATCTCTGGAGGCTCTCGCGAAGCCCCAGCATGTGGTCGCTATGGGCATGCGATATTATCCGCACAGGCCTATCCGCGTAGCCGTCCGCGGCAAAGCTATACCCTAGCAGCACCGCTCCCGTATCGAGAACACCGGCGTATCTGAGAAGCCCGCTTAGACCCCTCATCAACTCCTCATCAGCCCACAGCATTGTCTCGATAAACCCGGAGGCCCCTGGGGAGACAAGTCAAGAGTATCCGCGGCCGCGGGGTATAAACGGGTTTCCGCACAGCCTCAAAACAGGGGCGGCCAGCAGATACGCCTAGCCCGTGGAACGAGTATAATCATTATAACGGGAGCTGGGCTAACATAGTACATGGTTTTTCGCGGACCCGGGGCCAGGGTCTCCTCGACGGGGATCCTGTGCCTCTATATGGATACTGGGTGTCGTCGTCT
Organism: Desulfurococcales archaeon; assembly: GCA_027028805.1. GTDB lineage: Archaea > Thermoproteota > Thermoprotei_A > Sulfolobales > Desulfurococcaceae > JALVHX01. The sequence continues at coordinate 4,947 of JALVHX010000025.1, forward strand.
TGGCTAAGCGTGAGAGGATAATTGTCTTCAAGCTCCCGGAGGACGCTTATAGGGCTCTGGTGGAGAGGGCTAGGGCCGAGGGCTATAGCCTTGTCTCCGACTATGTCAGGGCAGTTATCCTCAGAGAGCTCGGCCTCGGAGACTATGTCTCGCGGATAGAGAGGCTGGAGAAGAGGCTGGAGAGCCTGGAGAAGACGGGGGGAGCCGACTTCGAGAAGATAAGGAAGCGCGTGGAACGCATAGTGACCGACATGGTTAACCCGGTGACAGCGGATATTCAGAGGGTTCGGCAACAGGTGGCCGAGCTCGTTGAACGCGTCGAGAAGATCGAGGAGAAGATCAAGGAGCTCGAGGAGGCTAAGGCTAAGCCGGCCCCGGCTCCCCAGAGATACAAGAAGAGGAGCGGCCTAGACCGGCTCAGGGAGCAGGGCGTCTTGTTTGAAAGCGATCTCACGCGGCTCAGGGACCGCGACAGCTTCTTCGCATACCTGAGACGGGGAGGAGCAATAGTGATCGAGACGAGCTCGGAGAGGATAGCCGTTGACCCAGAGTACTGGGAGAACTTTATAGCGAAGCTGGAGCGCATCAGGACCAATAACGATGACCGGATAAGGGAGATGCTTACGCCCACCGAGTATAGATTGTTCAGGGAGCTGAAGGAGAGCGGTCTCCTCTACTACGACTCGTCCGAGAAAGCATGGAGGCTCGTGGAGAGGCCGGGCGGCTGAGGCGAAGAATACTAGAACCCGCCTCTCTCGTATAGACAAGCCGTGTCCACGGCGGGGTGTATACGCGGTGACCGGTGAGAGGCTCGTATACGCGGACGCCCACTGCCACACAAACCCGGTAACGGGGATGGGGGCTAGGAGGATAGCTAGAAAGTTCCGCTCGGTAGGCGGCTGGTTCATAGCGCTTGTCGGTCTTCCACCCTACCATTATGGAATAGAGCCCGTGGGGCCTGAGAGCTACGCAAAGGCGTTCGACATAGTTATACGGGAGGCCAGTGTTCTCCGCGAGGAGGGGCTTGAGACGAGGGTTCTCCTCGGCTTCCACCCCGCGGAGGTCGACTATTTGTTCAAGAAGGGCATGGGCCTCGACGAGATAATAGGGCTGGCCGAGAAGGTGCTGGATC
>JALVHX010000026.1 GCA_027028805.1 Desulfurococcales archaeon
CCCTCCCATTATACGGCGGCGCAATACCCATAGCGTCCTCGAAGGCCTCGGATGACGCTATGCCGTGGGCGGCATGACATATCCCGCAGATCCTCATCACCGCGTTCACGACAAAGATGGGATCCTTCCCCACAACCATCTTCTCAAAGCCCCTCACGGGGGCGCGTGTCACGAAATAAGCGTCCCTCACCACGCCGTCCACGCTATATACTATAAACTCTGCCTCGCCGCCTATCCTGTCCAGCTCCCTCCTCCTCGAGCCATCCTTCATTGAACCTGCCCCTCCATATACATATTAAACAAACTCATCCATTATATGCCTCTCCGGGAAAGGAGTGGGAATGCTTTATATGAGCAAAAGCCTATGAAAATAATATATAACCTATACAACAATGATAAATATAATGTTCAAAAAATACAATAAATTCAAACAGCTCCCACGTTTTAAGCGGCGCCTACACCTCTATTCTTCAGGGGGAATAGGGTTCGGCGGAAACCGGGCGCTCACTGTATAGGAGTGTCCTTATATAATTGCCGTGTAGTGGAAACGGGGTGTTTGATAAAGGGATTGTTTAGGCGAGGGCTAGGTGGGTGTTGGTTGGTTTAAAACAAAATGCATGGTTTTATGGTAGTGTTTTTAGCAACATGCCTTCTACTATTATTGGTGTGTAGCGGCTGGCTATGTTTATGGCTTCCTGCAGCCTTACGGCGCTGCTGCTGTATATCGTGATCAATGGGTCTCCCCTATTTACCCTGTATCCTATCTTTGCGTGGAGGTATACTCCTGCCCCCTTGTCGAAGGGTGCTCCGGCGGCGCGTGCTATCGTTGTTATCGCAGCGTTGTCTATGTGTGTCACGGCTCCCTCTATCGGCGACTCTATCGTGTACTTGTGGCTCCCTATAGGCAGGTCCTCGGGCTTCACGTTGGGGTTTCCTCCCTGGGCCTCTATTATCTGCTTGAACTTCTCGTAGGCCTGTCCCTTCATGAACACGTCGCGGGCAACCTCTATCCCGTGGCCCGGCGGCACCTTCCCGCTTAGCTCGAGCACGAGGCCGGCTATGCTAAAGGCTTTCTCGAGGAGGCTCTTGCTCCCCTTCCTCTCTATATGCGTCTTCAGGGCCTCCATGGCCTCTAGCGCGGGGCCCGCGGTCTTCCCTATCGGCTGGCCGCCGAATGTTAGGGCCACCTTTATACCCATCCCGAGCCTGGCGGCCTGTCTTATGAAGAGCCCGGCGACCTCGTCGGCCTGGGCGAGGTTCTTCACCTTAGCCTTTCTCCCGACCGGTATATCTATGACGAGGTTGTCTATGCTCATAGCCACCTTCTTGGCGAGTATGCTTGCCACCATCTGGTGCCACGGGTCTATGCTGAGCTTTCTCTCAATGCTGACGAATATGTCGTCGGCCGGCGCCAGGTTTAGCCTCCCGCCCCATGCGAGCGTCGCCCTGGTCTTCCTGGCTATCTCCTTTATCTCCTCCGCGGTGAAGTCGACGCGGGCCAATACCTCCATCGTGTCCGCTGTGCCGGCGGGGCTTGTTATGGCCCTGCTGCTCGTCTTGGGTATCAGGAGGCCGGCGGCCGCTATTATCGGGACGGCTATCATCGCCACCTTGCTGTTGCCCGGCACCCCGCCTATGCTGTGCTCATCATACGCCGTGTCCTCGAACTCTATCTTGCTCCCCGTCTCAACCATGGCCCTGATCAGGCTGTTGAGCTCCTCCTCGCTCAGCTCATAGTAGAGCTGGCTCGTGAGGAAGGCGGCTATCTCCGCCTCCCCATACGCCCCCTCGACTATATCCTTTATCAGCTGATGCATCTCGGGATCGCTTATCCTCTGTCCCTTCAATCTCTTCTGGAGAGACGTGAAGCTGGGGGGCACGGGTATAGGCTTGACGCCTATCATCTCCTCGCCGGACAGCTTGAGGGCCACCGCCACATCGTGGCTTACAAGGATCTTGCCCCTGCCAACCATCGTCCTCGTAAGCGCCACCGTGGCG
>JALVHX010000027.1 GCA_027028805.1 Desulfurococcales archaeon
TGGGCCGCCAGGACCTCCATCGATACTTTCTCGAAATCCCTCCAGTCCACTAGGCCCGCTATGCGGCGGAAATAAACACCTCTCCTCAAGCCATGGACAGCCAGGGCGAGCGGGTCTACAACCCTGTAGCCCTCTCCCTCAACAACGACCCCTGGCAGAGAGGAGAGCGTGTGGAGAAGTATCTCGCGGTCAACGGGGTAGGGGAGCAGCTCTGACAACAACCCCTCTCTCTTCCTGAGAAGAGCCTCTATGATATCCGCGAGCAACCAGGCCACCCCGCCGCGCTCACCGGGGGACACCGGGCATGCTTATCCGCAACAAGGTATACCCTTAATAGACCAGTCTATTCTATTCTATCCCTAATACATTGTCTCCCAGAACACTGTCCCCACAAGCTAAGCCATGGAGCCAAGGGCTCTACGCGCCGGGGTTCTCGGAAAAGCTGTGGCGGAGGCTGGTGCACGGCGTGGCAAGGTATTTCCCACATATAGATAAGAGGCTTCACGTGCTAAGCATACTCTACGACCTAATGCATATCCCTTTCACCGGAGGATTCGCCTCCTATCTCCTCTACATCGACAAGCTGTCCCGGCCCCTCTACACCGCCTATATGATTGAGCGCGGCGGCCTATGGGATGACGTTATACGTTGCGCTGTTATGAAGAAGGGGTGCGAGGGCGTCGAGGATCTCGTCGAGGCTCTTGGAGAGATACAGGTTTATGGGTGGAGACGTATAAGGGGCGAGCTCGCCAGGGTTTCCGGGATCGTTGAGGGACTGTTCAACGACACGTATGGGAGACTTGTGGAGACCCTGAGAAGCATAATGGGTTTCAGCAGCTTCTTCTCAGAGATACATGTTGTCTACGGCTTCAACCCGGGCCACGGCCTATACGGGAGCCTCCTATACTATGACGGCGACGCCGCGGTGGCATCGGTGTTCGCGAACAGCTATATAGAGGCCAGAAGGATCCTCGACCTGGTCTATCACGAGGTTATGCACGGCCTGTTTCATCTAAACAACGTTGAACTAGCCCCCGAGACCGAGGAGCAGCTCATAGACATGCTTATGCCTGAGGGATACCTGTCAAGGCTCCTCGGGCTAAGCGACGAGATAAGGATCGATGTAGAGTCTGTTGACGAATGGCTTCACGCGATCGTGAAAGACTATTTCGAGAACAAGCTCTACATGGCCGGCGAGAACCTGCTTGAAAAAATACTTAGAAAGGATAGGGAACACCATATAATATATAGTTAACCAAGTATTTCCTAAATAAAACAAGTCATAGCGATCAATTACTGCAACGGCAACCCAATAGAGAAAACAGATACGAGAGAGCCGGCGGATCCCCTAAGAAACAGCCTAGCCCGGCCATATATCTGCTCCAATAATTTCTATTACTGCATGGAACGGGCTATTGTATTTTTATAGCGCAATAGCCATGTAGATACATTGTCGCCCAACTATATATAGTCTCACACAAAAGCATATGCAGACGGCCCCGGGCCCCTCTCGATGAAGAGCGGGGAGAGGTGGTTTAGATGCAGGCTAGGAATCTTTTCGACAGGCTTGAGCCCCGTAGCATCGGCCAGGGCGAGATGAGGAGGGCTCTGCTGGATAAGAGCTATGATATAGTCGGGTTGTTCGGGCCCACTGGTACCGGTAAGAGCTTGTTCAGTGTACTCTACTCTATAAGCGCGGTGATGGGGGGCGAGTATAAGAGGTTTATTATAGCGAGGCCCGTTGTCGACGTTGTGACCGGCAAGGAGCTCACGGCCGCTGATCTCGGCGAGCTATACTATGAGCTGGCCAGCAGTTATCTCAGGGATATTCTGGAGGGTTTCGTGGAGTGGAGCGAGGTCGAGGAGCTTATACGCGGCGGGAAAATAGTTTTCGCCGACACGCATTACCTCCGGGGTAGAACGTTCGATGACTCGATCATATTCCTCGACGATGCTCAGAGCATAAAGCCTGAGAGCGCCGTGGAGGTC
>JALVHX010000028.1 GCA_027028805.1 Desulfurococcales archaeon
GGAGGCTTGGCGCGAAGACATTGTCCGTGAAAAGGCTCGGGGACAGGGTGATCGCCAAGATACTTCTCCGCGACATAGCGGAGCTCCCCCGCGTGATCGAGGAGCTGATAGAGTCCGGGGCAAGGCCCCTCTTCATAAAAATAGATCAGCTCCGCGTCAACGACGTATACGACGCCATAGTATCAGGCCTCAGAGACAGGGGATGACGAGTTTTCGGGGAGCCTTGCCGGGGAGCCCCCCTCCACGCCTCAGGGGGGCTGTGATGACGCGGTTACCCAGCTGACCGCGTCTCCGGGAGGGATCCGGGGGTTGCGCGAGTGGTGGGTTATAGAGGGTGTGCGGCGCCCCGTCTATGTATGGCTCCAGGGGAGGAGGGGGAGGAGGGCTCAGCTCTACGTGGCCCTGTCCTTTATAGCGATGATTATAGGCGAGATCCTCAGTTTTCTGCCCCCGGGCACCGCTATGCTCGCCGCGTCCCTGCTTGTTGTGGGCGAGGCTGTCGCCTCCTTTATAGGCTCCCGGAGAGCCGGGCTCAGGGAGATGGATATACCATTTATAAGGAGCGCGTTGAAGGCGATAGGGGATCTCGTGGTCGAGTGGAGCGTGGCAGGTATATATGTGCCCGCGGCCTGCAGGCTCAGGGACGGCCGCCTGCTATATCTCGCCTATCTATCCGGCAGGCTCTATGTTATAGTGGTGAGGCCGCGTCTCTACCTAGGCTTGGCGCGGGGCGCCGGGAGGATCAGGTTGTGGAGGGAGAGGAGGGGATGGGGGCTCGTAGCCCCTATGCCCGGTGATCCCCGTGTATGGTATAGGATTCTGGGCGATGTGGTGGCTGTGGAGGCGAAGAATATACAGCCCCTCAGTATACGCGATATATTGGAGGGGAGGAGCCGTGGCTGAGAAAAGGATCCTCGTGATAGGGGATACGCATATACCTGACCGCGCCCCGGCCGTGCCCCGCACTGCGCTGGGCTTCATAGAGGGGAACGGGCCCTGGGACATAGTCGTGTTTACGGGGGACTTGACGGGAGAGGAGGTGCTCCGGTGGCTTAGGGGCCTCGGTGGAGAGCTCTACGTGGTTAGGGGCAACATGGATTATCTACCGCTTCCCCGCCACAGGGTGTTTGTTTCAGAGGGGCTGGCTATGGGGGTTCACCACGGGGACGGCGTGTATCCGCGGGGGGATATAGGCGGGTTGACGCGTATAGCTGAGCGTCTAGGGGTAAACGTGCTGTATACAGGCCATACGCATAGGCCTTTCATAGCCTTCTCCAGGGACAGGAGGGTTCTACACGTTAACCCGGGGAGCTTGACTGGCTCCTGGGGCGGCGGGAACTACTTGGATAAGCCGTGCCTGGCCATGGTTTTACAGGAAGACGGGTGTCTCGATGTATCCGTTTACTGTCTAGGCGACAGGGGCCTAGATCCTATTTCTCGGGGCCGCTACTGCCTGGCCGGGGGCCGCTGGGTTCTGCGCGGCTCTTCCTGACTATGAGCACCGGCCCCTTCTTGTCGACAACTATGACCTGTTCGCCCGGCTTTATCTCCTCGCTGCTCTCCGCCATCCAGTATTCTCCCTCAACTACTATGAAGCCTCTGCGGCCGGGGCCTATGGGGTCTATTGCCCGCCCCACCAGGTTCTTCATATCTGTTTTCAGGGCGGGCGGCCTCCTCCTTATCTCGGCGAGCTTGTATATGATTATGCCCATGAGAACACCCATCGAGGCCGCCGCGGAGACGCCTGTGAGGAAGAGTGTTCTCATGTACTCGGGGCTATATATTGCGCCGGGGGCCAGGAAGGGCATGAGGGCTATGCCTATCGCTATCAAAGCGATACCTGTTATCCCTAGTACGCCGAAGCCCGGTGTTATGAAGAGCTCTGCGGCAAGGGCCGTTGCCCCTATCAATATTAGCGCTATGCTCGCAGTGTTGGCGCTGAACCCTGCGCCCAGGAGGCTTAGTATGAGGAGGGCTAGGGC
>JALVHX010000029.1 GCA_027028805.1 Desulfurococcales archaeon
GGGCACTGGGGGGAGTTAAGGGATTTGCCGCGTCGACTGCTGCGGCCATGGTTCTCATATACCCCTATGGCTCCATGGGACAGGGATGGATCGCCTGCATGGAGGCCGCGGCCGCGGCCTCGTACACTATCTATGCCGCAGGCCTCGCCGCCGCAGGGGGAGCCTCCATGCTTCTCCCAGCCGCCCTGGCTATAAGGTTTCTGGCGACGCTGGCGCCCATACTGCCGGATGCGCCGAGACATATATGGTTGACGGCATCAGTTATCTCCGCGGCCGCGGGCTCCGCGTCTATAGCGTTGCTCACGGGGGACGGGAAGAGGAGAAGCCGGGGCAGGGGGCTCGCCGGGATTTTGTTCACTCTTCTCCTAGCCGTCTCCGCCATAGCCGCTGTCGCAGGCCTCTTATCGGGCCACCGCGCCTTCGTGGTCATGACGGGGAGCATGGAGCCCGAGCTGATGCCCGGGGACGTCGTGGTAGCGGCGCCTAGGAGCACCTACAGTGTTGGTGATATAGTGGTCTTTGTAGTGGGCAACACCGTGGTAGTCCATAGGATCGACGGTGTCTCCGGAGACTCCATATATACCCGGGGCGACGCGAACAAGGATAGGGATCCATGGGTTATAGGCCGCGGAGACATAGTTGGTGCCGTGGATCACAGGTTGCCCGGGATAGGGATCCCGTTTATAGCCCTGGCACGCTTCTCCGGCAGCTACGTCAACGCGCTCCTATCACTCACAGCCCTAATAGGCCTCGTGTACACGGCGTTTACATCCATAACAATTATTCATAGATACACTGGTGTATATCCATGAAACCTATAGGCATAAGCGGCGCGGCCGGCAGCCGTGTCGGACGCATAGTTTTCTACGCCTCAGCCGCCGCGCTGGGGATCCTGTTCGTGTTCTCCTCCATATACCTGAGCATATCATATAGCAAGCCATCGGCCACAACCCGCAGCATAACCGTGGCCGACGCCGAGATAGAGACCCCTGTCTCATACATCTTCCACGTGAAGCCGACGATGCTCTACGACTACAACACCAGGGTCGGGGGCGACAGCTCGCCGGCGGCCATAACGAGGGGCCTCTACTATAACATGAGCATAAGATACACGGGGCCGGCTCCGCGGAACACGTATTATAGGCGAGTCAGCGTCGTCGCCACGAGGGAGTGGAGCAAGACGTTGAACGACACCGGGTGGATAGCCTTCCCCGGCAACCAGCGGCTCAACGAGAGCTACATCAACACGACCAGGATAGACGAGATAGTGTCGACTATAAACAAGGAGCTGGGGCTCGGCGGGATGAGGGGATACACGTATACCGAGAAGACAATGATCCTTGTGAGAACGAGATCGGAGAGCTACTACGCCGAGCCCACTCTTACCGTCAAGAAAACGGGTTCCGATAAAAAGATCCACGTATACGTTGATGGCACCGAGAACACGTATACACATAGATACGGAGAGACACGGGAGACAACGATATCTATAGGCCCCTTCACCGAGCCCACACGCGACGCGCGCAGAATATTCTTCTACACAACGCTTGCATCAGGCCTCGGCCTGGCCGCGGCAACATACTACGCCCTCCGCGCCGACGGATACGATGAGGAGGAGAGGCTCCGGAGACACGGCGTAGAGGTCATAGATGGAAGAATACTCGGGATCTCGGCTCAGACAACAGTTCTTCTCAGAGACATAGGGGATCTGGCCAGGATAGCGGTATTCGAGAACAAGCCTATCATAAGGAAGAGCGGTGAAGGAAAGAAAACATACGCCGTGATCGGCGATACAGCGCTCTACATATACCGCGAGCCGGCCACAGGGCCTGGAGGAGACGAGAGGGAAACAAATAAGGGGGAGATGCCCGGCTAGTATAGAAGCTGGGGGAGAACCGCCTGCAGGGGGGAGGGGGCTATCCGCTGGCGTAGGCCGGCGTGGGTTCAAATCCCACCCCCCGCACCACTCAACCAGCACCC
>JALVHX010000030.1 GCA_027028805.1 Desulfurococcales archaeon
AAAGTGTCTCTTAGAAGATGCTTCCATACATTATACATGTTTTCCACCATCCCATAATATCTTATATAGGCATAAAAACATCTTGTAGAAGAAGAAGAAATAGTGGTGATAAACCCCTTGGACCGGCTCTCGGCGCTAAATAATATTGCCCGTAAAAGGGGACTTTATTGGCCTTCATACGAGATATATGGTGGTGTGGCAGGTTTTTATGATTACGGGCCCATCGGCGTGTCAATAAAGAATAAGATTATGCATTTATGGAGAATGTTCTTTGTAGAAAAACAGCGCGGGCTCGTAGTAGAGATAGAGACCCCTATAATAACGCCTCGTGAAGTACTCAAAGCAAGTGGCCATGAGGAGCATTTCACTGATCCATATACTTACTGTAAAAAATGCGGTAATGTATACCGCGTAGATCATTTGATCAAGGAGGCTCTCGGAATAAACGTCGAGGGCTATAGTCTCGACAAGCTTTGGGAGATAATGAAAGAAAATAATCTACGATGCCCGAAATGCGGCGGCGAGCTGTCGAAACCCGAGAACGCGTTATTACTCTTCAAAACCACAATAGGACCATATAGGGGTGCCCCAGCATATTTTCGCCCAGAAACCGCACAAGGCATATTTGTATCATTTAAGAACGTCCACCTAGCCGCCAGAGAGAGGTTCCCGCTCGGCATAGCTCAGGTTGGACGTGTCGGAAGAAACGAGATAAGCCCTAGACAAGGCATGATAAGGCTTCGCGAGTTCACTATAATGGAAGTAGAGTTCTTCTTTGATCCAGAAGAACCACTAGAGAACTTTATAAGCGAGATAAAAAGCAATGATCTCGAGGAATACCTGGATACAGTGCTAAGAATAATCCCCGCATACATGAGAGAACGCGGAGAGGAGAAAGTAGTAGAAGTAACCGCCAGAGAGGCGATAGAGAAAGAGCTCGTAGAAACACCGTGGCTGGCCTACTGGATGTCTGTGGGAACACGGTTTCTAGAATTCCTCGGTATACCTAGTGATAAAATACGATTTATTGAAAAATTACCTCACGAGAAAGCCCACTACGCCGCCCAAACATTTGATCAGGAGGTATATACAGAAAAATATGGATGGATCGAGGTCGCGGGCTACGCATATAGAACCAACTATGATCTCTCAAGACACATTAAATATACACACGCGGATCTAACAGTTTTTAAACGATATAAGCAACCGATCAAACGCAAACAAAAAGTTGTTACACCCAATATAATGGCGCTAAAACGCGACTACCCAGAAAAGTTTCCAGATATTATGAAGAAGCTGTCTAGCTACGAAAAAGAGGAGTTATTATCGCTTCTCGAGAACCAAGGATACATAGAGATCAATGGTGTAAAGATAACACGAAAATATTTTATTATCAAGGAAAAAGAACAATATATTCATGGAGAAAAAATAATACCACATGTCGTAGAGCCCTCCTTTGGGCTTGAACGTATATTCTATGCCGTACTGGAAAACTCGCTAAAAATAACAGATAAGAGAACATGGCTAGGCATAAAGCCATGGATCGCCCCCTACGACGCGGCGGTATTTCCGCTGGTTTCTGGTTCCAAAAAAGAGCACAAACAGATAGAAGAACTTGCTAAGAAAATATACTATATGCTATTAGAAGCAGGTATAACAGCGATATATGACTCCGATGGCAGTATAGGCAGAAGATACGCGCGGGCGGATGAAATCGGGATACCTGTAGCAATAACCGTTGATTATCAATCGCTCAAGGATAACACCGTCACTATAAGGGACCGGGATACCCAGAAACAGCTTCGCGTAAATCTCAGAGACCTATATGACAGCATACTTCAGCGCATAAAGCCCTATAAGCCGTGGTCAGCTGTCTTAGAGAAATATTTAACCCTTCAATAAAACTAATCTATTCAACAAAGCCTGGCTCGAAAGAGGTGGGATAAAGTGAGCGCCACAGGACATGAGGAGAAGGACAAGAATACGGAGGAAAAAAGTGCCACTAAGAAAACTGATATCTCGAAATTACTCTCAATAATTCCCCCAGCTTCCGAGCTCAGGAAAAAGGAGACAAAGATACGCGAAAAACGCGTGCGCGTGAAATGGGACGAATCAATCCCTCTCGGAAAAATCCGCATAAATAAAGAATTAGCATCTATGCTGGGAATAAATGAGGACGACCCTGTAGAGATAGTTATCGCGGGCAGACACAAGTTCATATATACAGCTATTATTGTAGACGAGCCAAACCGCAATATAGTATACACAAACCCCGCCGAGATGCGTGAACGAGGTGTTTCCGATAACAGTATTGCCACAATAAGAAAGCATAGACAGGGGTCATAAAAACATGGCAACACCCCTAGTAAGTCGATTAAAGAAGATAGTAGATAAATATGAAGAACTACTAGATAAAACAAAATATATATCAAAAAATATAATATATGCCAAGAAAATTAATGAAATACATGAACTGCTTTCTGAAATTGAAACCATCAACAATGAAATACATATATCAATGGCAAAGAATATTAATGAACTAGATGATATATCTGGCACCCTAGTAAGTTACTTATTAACGGTCAGCCTGCCCTATGAACGTGATTTACTAAAGGATATAATTGATAATGCTGAACAAATACTAGATAATGATATAAAAATAAAAATAAAAAACACAATAAACTACATTGATTTTCTAATAAATGAATATAATCACTATGTAATAGATCAATAGCACTCAATAATTTTATTAATAATACCCGAGACGTGTCTTGAATAAACTTTTATGATACGGACACGGGCTAAGCATGGAGACTCTAGTATACCCTTTCCGAGAAATATAACTGGTCCGTGTTTTACAGGGTACCCATATATTTTTCCATCGTTTTCTATTATATATGCCTCTATAATTTTGCCTAAATATTTATGTTTGGATAATTTATTTATCTTATCCACAATATTCTTTAGCTTTTTAATATACTTAATATATGGCTCTATTACTGGTTCATAATCTTCAAAAGCCGTGCCCGGTAATGGCGTGAATTTATATAAAGTGATTTTCTCTACACCCGCCCTGTATAGACGCCATACAGTATCAACGGTTTCCTGGTAAACTTTTTCATCCATTCCGGGAAGTCCGTACATTAGGTATACATATGGTCTTAAACCATTTTTCTTGAGCAGTTTTACTGCCTTCAACACATCCGTGGGTGAAATCGGTTTACCTATTAATAAGTTATAGTTATAGGAACCCGTCTCCAATCCTATATGAACTGGCGTATCCCTTAAGTAGCGCCCCATGATAGCCGCCACACGCTCATCGACGAGACAGGCCTTTATGTTTTCAATAAAAACATGGATACCAGCCCTACGACTAGCTATTACATCATGAATCGAAGATAACAGCTGCTCTATTGCATCATAGTTTGCATGCGGCCTACATGGAGTAGTCAGCGGCATAGGCGCCACAAGTTCTTCTCTCATATAATCTAAGAAATCCGGTGAGCTAAGCACTATTCTCCTCGCACCATGTTCGACGAGGCTCTCTACTTCTTTTACTATAGAGTTTATTGACCTACTCCGCGGAAACCCAAATAGAGCTGGCACGCTGCAGAATCCGCACCCGGGCGGTATGCTGCGGGGGCACACGATGCGATTCATAATATTATCCGAGAGACACAGACCACACTTAATACACCGTTTATGCAGCAATGGCCGATTAAAATTGCTACACCCCCGCCCTATTTCCACGTAATACCGGTTGATAGCATAATTAGGATACGCTTTATCAATCTCCGTAAATGGAATAATTTTATCCAACAATTCTTTTCTAGTGAAACCAGGATAGCCAGTAAATATAATATTATTTTTATCCCTAAAAGCCAATCCTTTTATATTAAATAATTCATCATATATTACCTGTGGAAAACTAGTGTACCTTAACACTTTCAACAACGACTCTTCGGCTTCGCCAACAAAGACCAAACCTATACGACGATTCCTATATAACAGATCATAGAACTCGTAGCCTATAGGCCCCCCTACAACTATGGTCTTGTCACGAGGGATCTTTTTTACAATGGCTTGGAGCGCGCCTTTATCACTGCTCATAGCCGATATAAATATAGCGTCGTATTTAGCCAAATCAACGTTCCCATCAATAACTCTCTCATAGGGGAAAAGATCAACCTCGAAGCCAGCATATTTTATTATGCCAGCCACTACCCGCGGACCCGCACCCACCACATCAAAGCTAGTGTAACGCCTACCGCGGGCACGGGCCAGCGCATCGACAACTAGATAACGAGCCATACCCTATACCCGTGAACTTAATATCCCAATACACCTATTATTTTTCACAACTAATACACAAGGTGAACCAGTATGGCTACCGATGAATCACTCGTTGAAATGAACATACATGAGATGCTGTTAAATCTTAGCGGTATGGGCCTAGCCCTTGTCAGAGAGGCCGCCAAGGCAATCTCATCCTTCGATTACTCCCAACTAAAGAAAATTTACCCTAAACTACGCGACTCCAAGGACAGATTAGAGAACACAAGAATATTATTCATGGAGTACATAGTACGAGTAGCATCAACACATCCGCAAAAAGATCTATATGCATCACTTATCCTAAAAATAGACCGCATAATGCAACGTCTCGACGGCGCAACATACAGGTTTATGGTATTGCTGGAAAAACATGGCAAACTAGAAAAAACCACAACCGATATACTAAGAACTCTTATAGACCGTATTGAAAAACAATATGATGCGCTCTATAACGCGTTAGAGAAACTAAGATACAAACCAAAAGAATCAATTATATATGTTGAAAACATAGGAAAAATAGAGAACGAGATCGATGAAATATATCGCGCATTAGAGCTCGAGATCTTTGAGAAATATAGTAACGATATTATCTCTCTAATGCTTCTGAAAGACATAGCGGATCTTCTAGAAGACGCCGCTGACATGGCAAAAGAAGCCGGGGAACAAATACGCTATATAGCTCTCCACAAGACAGTGTGAGCCTCGCCATGAGCAACGAAAACAAGAAGAAATGCACAGGCTACCTAATCTCTGATCGTGTAATAATTCCTGACTATGAATGCGCCAACAATATATATTGGAACGGATACTACGGCGCATTTCTAGGAGTACAGAAACCGAAACAGAGAAATATAATGGCCCCCCTCGAGCTCTCATTGCTTGAGGCGGCTTACCTATTAGAAAATGAACATATAAAAATACTATTACACGGAAATAGCATTGACCTAGACTTTTTTATGAAAACCGCAACAAAGCTTATGGAGAGATTTAACGAGTTATACGCGGTCTATAAAGATCTACGCCAAAGAGGATTCATCGTTAGACGAGGACTAAAGTTCGGATGCGATTTCCTTATATATAGATATGGGCCGGGAATAGACCATGCACCCTATGGCGTCCACGTATATCATGCATCAGAACCTATAGATCCCATAGAAATAGTTAGAATGGGGCGTGTACTGCATTCTGTGCGAAAAACCCTGATAATAGCCATATATAGGCCGCCAATAGATATAAAGTATCTAGCCCTAAAATGGTGGCGTCCCTGATTAGCTAACAATACATCATAGTTTAAACACTAACATATACTATAATCAATATAACCCGCTGTTCCTATCCATAAATAGAATCCCGGGCAAAGAGAATATATTGGCAAATAATGATAAGAGAACAAAAACGAGTAATCAAGCCCTCAAGTAAAACTATGGCACGCAGCATCCACGGCTTATATAGAGATAAGGTGGCGCGACGGCGGTGAAGCTAAATGACCCGTAGACCCCATCCCTATTCTCGCAAAACATTTAGACATGGAAAAGGGGAACGCCATCGTTCAGAGCCCTCTAAGCCTAAACACGAGAAGAGATACCCTATGCCAATAGGAGATAAATGCAATCCTCTCTGCCCGTTCTTCATATGCACCCGGCGCGCGTTAGTAATAGTAAATAGACCATAT
>JALVHX010000031.1 GCA_027028805.1 Desulfurococcales archaeon
GTGGTCCGTGAACTCTGTGCGCGTCAGCTTCTTCCATATTATCCTGATCACTATGTCCCTGTCCATCCTCATGCCGCGCGGCTTCACCATGAGCCGCGTCTCCTCGCCGGGCTCGAGGAGGGGTAGCTCCTGCCTATAGATCGTCATGCCCGTCTGCAGTATTGTGAGCAGGGCCTTGTCTGGCCTCGATTCCCCAGTGTTCCTTATAACAAGCCTCACCACGTCGTCCTCGACCCCCGCCTCCTCGACGACGAGGCGGGGCGCCCTATAGGATACGTTGAGGAGCAGTATGTTTGATACGAGGAGCTCTCTCGGGTGATACGGGAGCTCCGCCTCCTCGTGGTGGATGGTGACCCTGTTGGAGTCCATGAGCTCTATATCCTCTATCCTTGCCTCGAAGCCTCCGACGACGCCGGATACGCTCCGCGTGTATCTCCCGTTAACCCTGAGGGTTATCGAGGCGGCCATGCTGGGGGAGAACATTATGGAGGAGAGGGCGCCGCGGCCCCCCGCGTATTTGGCTGAGAGCTCCGCCGACTCGCCGGGGTCGAGGCTCAGGGCGCCGCTTAGGAGGGAGACTGTGCTCCTAGCCTCGTCTGAGCGGTAGAAGACGAGGAGGCCCAGGTGCCTGACTATCATCTCCTCGCCCGACTCATACCTCATGGTCACGTTGACCCTGTGTTTTCTCCGCGACTCCTCCGTGTTCAGGAGAGCCGTCACGTCATATACTGTCTTGTGGAAGAAGCCCTGCCTGGTCCTGGCCGTGCTCTGGGGCCTATACTCCCTGGCCACAGGCACCCCGTTCAGCTTTATCCTCCACGAGAACCACTCCAGCGGGGTGGCGACGCCCACCTCTAGGAGAGCCTTCTCGAGCACGGCTCCCGGGGGCCTGGGGAGATCAATTGGCACGGTTACGCGGCCGCCCCGGCCCCCGCGGCCGAAGACGACGTCGGGGAGCCCGTACACGTATACGACCTCGCCCCTATATTTCTCCACAACATAATGCTTCAGCTCGCCGTCCACCACAACCACCCGTCCAGCCGGAGACGCGACATGTGCCTATATACCATTAGGTTTAGAGGAGGCGTGTATAAATAGACACCGTTATAGCGTCTCCCTCATCGATGAGGCTCCCCGGGCGCGGGGGACACGCATTGTTTTATGTTAGCCTAACCTATCTATATCTTATCACATATTATAGTGTAACAATAGTGGGACAGATTATAGTAGAAAATATAAATTAAAGGGCGCCGCGTACACGCGGATCCATGGAGGCTGATGGGCTGTGCGGCGCGGCCGTGCCCTGAGGATCCTCGTCGTCGTGTTAGCGGTGGCCGTGGGGCTGGCTGTCTACGCCGCGACTCCCCCCGACTGGCCCAGCGGCCGCTACCGTTTCACGGCCTATGTCAACGTGGGTGGCAGGGTGCTCGGGGTCGACGCCATATATGTCCTGGGGCCCGGGTCCCGCCGTGTCTCGGCGGCGGGGGGAGGGGGCGGCGTCAATGTTTCCCTCACTATAGAGCCTTTGGAGACACTTGCCCCGGGCAGGGCTTTGAGGGCTGTGGTGGAGGTTTGGAACGTCTCTTCGCCGCCTCCCCTCTCCAATGTATCGTTGACCGTTGTCCTCCCCGATAACAGGAGCTATACCTTCTATCCCGTCGAGGCCCGTGGTAACAGGTATGTGTTCAGGATCCAGCCGTATAGGGGGGCTAGGGAGGCTGGCTTTGTTTTCGGCTCCGCGCTAGTGTTGTTCGCGGCCGCCTCCATAATACCCTATGTCGTGACAGGCCTCTACTCGACCACCGCCCTCGTTCTCCTAGGCGTGGTCTCGTCTAAGACTGCTTTCAGCCTCTATATGAGCAATGTCGTGTTAATCTTCCTGGCCGGTAGCGGCCTGGAGCTTGTTGTCAGGAATAGTGGGCTGGACGAGAGGGTTGCCGGCGTGCTGACCAGGATATCCTGCAACCCCTACCTGCTC
>JALVHX010000032.1 GCA_027028805.1 Desulfurococcales archaeon
TTTAAGGCCAGCTTCAGCACTGAGGCGGCGGGCGGCTCGCCCGCATAGATGGTTCCGCTGCTATAGAGCCCCGCTATTTTCTCCGCCTCTGCGCGGAGATCAGTGTGGCACCCTATTATGGAGAACAGCCTGCATCCAGCCGCTGCGTCCACACTCCCATACACAGGGTTCTCGATGTATGCGCCGCCCCGTGCCTCAACTAGCCTCATTACTCTGAGACTGGTCATAGGTGTTATAGTAGCCATGTTCACTATCCTCTTTCCCTCAAGGCTCCCCGAGACAACGCCCTGATCGCCCAGCACCACGTCCAGGACAGCCTCGTCGTCGGAGACGAACAGGATCACGGCATCGCTCTTCGAGACAAGGTCTCTCGGCGAGGACGCTGTCTCTGCGCCAAGCTCCGCGGCGATTCTCTCAGCCTTCTCTCTAGTCCTATTGTAGAGGACGAGGGCGTCAACCTTGTCCGCCAGGCATCTAGCCAGGCTTGAGCCCATGAGGCCTAGCCCGATTACCCCGATCCTCATCACGGCGCACCCTGTATAGAAACTATTGATACCAGTGACTATAACCTAATCCATGCAGAGCGGCTTATACAACGGTATACGTGTTGGTGCACCGGGCTGTGGATGCACTAGTGTATCTCAGGCACGGATTCAAAGAATCCCGTGGTTTATAAACAGATCAAGAGGCCGAGACACTATATTGGTGTCGGGAAATGGAGAAAAGGGAACTAAGACGCATACTGGAGGAGCTAAGCAGGGCGCCCTCCAATCCAGGCTACATAGCCGGAATAACCGGGATACCGCGCTACGATGTCCTCGCATCCTTCCATATCCTGGAGATGCTGGGCTTTATAAAACCAATATACGCCCGCGGCACACACAAGGTGTATACGGTTACGGAGCTTGGCCTAAAGCTGCTCCAGGGCCTAATCATAGGCGGGTTCGAGCTCGACATAAGGCTCCCGGAGACACGCGTAGATGATACACAGATCCCCCACGGAGCAGTTGTGGAACAGGCGGTGGCGGAGGCTGAGGCCTAGTGGGGCTAGCGGGCTGGCTCGTGGTACTCGTAACCGCGCCACGGAGGGAGGCTAAGAATATAGCCGAGAAGATCATAGCGGATAGGCTCGCGGCATGTGTCAACATAGTCGATAAGATCGAGAGCATCTACTGGTGGAAAGGAAGCGTAGAGCATGGGGAGGAGAGCCTCCTCATAATAAAAACAAGGACTGAGCGCTTCCCCGAGCTCGTAGAAAAAATCAAGGAGATCCACAGCTACACGGTTCCCGAAATAATAGCGCTCCCAATAATAATGGGCAATGAAGACTACCTAGCATGGGTGGATGCTGAGACTAGGCGGGAGAAAACAGAGTGAGCAGTGAAACTGGATCCTGTAAAAAGAAAATATCGATAACAATCTCTTTTAGGGGACAAAAATATTCCTGCACAGCTTATTATCACCCACACGGATGCATGAGGGCTCGGTACAATCATGTAGATATTTCAACAAGAAATTGTCCGCCGGCAAAAACCTTAGCGAAAATAGTGTTTAAAAAAGGATATAGAGCCAGGGCTATACAGGTAAACAACAATTGTGTAATAATAGAGATATATAAGGAATATATGGAAATATGTGTTAAACGAAAAATATTTTTAAATAAGCAAACATTATATATGATGTATACATATAAGAATAACATATATATTGCTCCTATAACAATAATATAGAATAATGTTCTATTAATTATATATCATTCTCTGAGAAGATAATATCACTATGCAATATTCCTTCTTATCACTTATCACTAGAAAGCCGCCAGCATCTGTGGTTGTCCATAATTGTTTCTGGGCCAGGTACCGGAGCTATGCTTGAATAAGGGGGATTCTGTAGAAGAAATATGGGGTGGCGTATCTCGATGAAGCCGAGGCTAGTTGTAGCGGCATGGAGCGATATTAGAAGAGTTGTCGCCAGGA
>JALVHX010000033.1 GCA_027028805.1 Desulfurococcales archaeon
GAGGAGCATGGGTTGAGAACCTATACCCCTCTCTGGAGGATTGATCAGAGAAGGTATATGGAGGAATTAGTCGAGGAAGGCTTCGAGGCAATGATCATATCCGTGGCCGCATACGGGCTCCCCAAGAGCATCGTTGGGAGAATAATAGACGAGGAGCTCCTCCACAACCTGCTGCAATGGGCCGAGAAATACGGCCTCAACCCGGCCTTCGAGGGCGGAGAAGCCGAGACACTGGTAGTGGACGCGCCGCTCTTCAAGAAACGCCTAGTGGTCGAGGGCAGGGTTGTGGAGACGGGGCCCTACTCGGCCCGCCTCGCTATCGAAAAAATAGCGCTCGCTCCAAAGAAGACGAGGGCCAGGCCAGCCTAGCCAGCCTGCTTGAAATAGTTGGCCAGCACGTTGGCGAGATGCTCAGGCTTCGTATAGAACTTGTCATACCTATACTCCTGCCCCTTAATGACAATGATAACGTTCTCCCCCTGATCCTTAACAGTCGCCAACGCCGTATTACCCTTAACTATCTGGAAAACACTAGGACTCTTCTCCACGATACTATACCCGCTAAGCCTAGCCCTCAACAGGCTCTTAACTTCCTCTATATACTTGGACATAGCTCATCACTAGAAAGCATATACACGCAGAAAAGCCCCATTAAAGCTTAACGGAGCCGCCGAGAACCCCGGCGCAGCCCCTCTCCCCTCAGGGAGAATCAATAGGTCACGCCGAGGAGAGCATACCTATCCGTCTCAACCCCACATATATCCCTAGCCTTTCCCGGGAGCTCTATAGGCGACTCAACTATCGTGCCGAGAACCTGTTTACCCGTAGCCTCCTCCAATCTATCAGCACACTCCCTGCTACCACTCCAAGGCGCCACGACAAGCCCCCTCCTCCCATAAGCCTCCTCGGGCTTATCGGTCACAATAGTCATCCTCCGGAGATGCTCGAGCGCCCTCCTCCACAGCTCATCGTTGATCTCGCTCCACACGCTCCTCAAAGCCTCCACAGCATCATCCAGAGCAACAGTCCTCTTCCTCCTAACATCCCTCCTCGCTATAGTAACGGTGCCCGCGCCGGCCTCCCTCCTACCAACCTCGATCCTCGTCGGAACACCCTTCATGTCCCAGTAATAATACTTCCAGCCAGGAGTATGCTCAGGGTCATCGTCAAGATACACACGCACACCGCTCCTCTCAAGAACACGCTTAACCCTCCCCGCATACTCGAGCACATCCCTCTCCCCCTCCCTAGCAATAGGCACTATGACAACCTGTATCGGCGCTATAACCGGCGGGAAAAACAACCCCTTGTTATCGCCATGAACAGCTATAACCGCGCCAAGAGTCCTCTCAGAGACACCATAGCATGTCTGGTAAACATATTTCTCAGAGCCATCCGCGTCCCTAAACCTTATCCCAAACGCCCTAGCAAACTTCTGGCCCAGATTAATCACAGAGCCAAGCTCCAACCCCTTACCATCAGGCATCGCGGTGACAAAATCATAGTTATACTCGGCGCCAGAGAAAGTATCCCAGGGAGGAGTACGCACAATAAAGTAGGGGAGAAGCAGTGTATCAAAGAACTTCTTATAAATATCCAGGGCCTCGCCCACCTGCCTCTCAGCCTCCTCCATAGTACGGTGAGCGGTATGGGCCTCGATGAAACTCATGATCTCCCTAACCCTGAGAATAGGGTGCGTCGCCTTGGTCTCATAACGGAACACGTTGACAACCTGATACATCTTCACAGGGAGATCACGGTACCCCTTTATCCAGAGACTCCACATATAGTACATCACAGTCTCACTAGTAGGCCTCACAAACAGCTTCTCGCCAAACCTCCTAGTCATAGTCCCCTCAACCACAAAGGTCTCGCCGCCAAAACCCTCCAAGAACTCCTTCTCCTTCGAGAAAACAGACTCCGGTATAAGCGTCGGGAAATAAGCCTCCTCGTGCCCAGTCTCCTCCAACAACCCACGCATAATGCCCTGAACAAGCCTGAGCGCCTTAAAGCCATACGGCATCCAGACATTCATGCCCTTAACAGGATACCTTATATCAACAATACCGGCCTCGCGGAGAATACTATGATACCACTTAGGGAAATCAGCATACTTATCCATATCAAATATATACCTCTGCTCAGCCATGGCGCCGATACACCCTCTCCCCTGGGAGACACGTATCCATGAAAACATAGTATACCTATTATTTACACCCATACACGGCCACTATATGTGTTGCCGCCCACCACCCCCCTGCTCGAGCACAGCGATAGCACTAGACAAGGCATCGTTGTATCCACGACACGCCTCAGCCAAGGCGGCGGCCACAGACGCCTCGACGTCGCGGAGCGAGCCGTGCACACGCCGAGGAATATGGGGCAAAACCCGTTCAACACCCGGCTCCACGATCACCCCGAGAGAGCCCATGATCCCCCTCCTGAGAGACAAGAGCTGGCGCCAAGCCTCGGCCTCCGCGAGAACCTCGGCCTTAAAAAACCCGCCCACACGGTACTGGGCAAGCGGCCGCACAAGCATCCGCGCCGCAGCCCGAGCCGCCGCAACACCATATTTCTCCACAAACCCCCTGAGCCTATGAACAAGCTCCAACGCCTCCAAGGGCGCCCTATCCCCGACACGGCGCGCAGCCTCCTCGACAACAGCCATCGGGCTCAGCCTCTTCTCCAACACCATCCCGGCCAGCCTCACCACGAAGCCCACAAGCCTAGGCACCAGGTCCCCGGGAGCCTCGCGGCCGTCATCGAGGTCGGTGTGATAATTAGGCGCGAGAGCGGGAAGAGTATGGACGGTGAGAGCCGGGACACCCCTTGATGTGAAACTAAAGCTGTCGAAATCAGGCATATCCATGGACACATCCACAGCCCCCGCCGCGGCAGCAGCATCCCATAGCAAGGGCCCCGCCGCCACATGGAACCCCGTATCAGAGACCGCGTCAACGTTTACAACACCCACTATGCCGTCGAGAAGCCCCGCCCTCTCCATGAACCCTGCATAGAACCTGCTACCCCAGCTCCAATACCATCCCCGGAGCCCCGGAGCCCCGCTCTCCTCCGCGGTAAACGAGACAGCCTCCACACACAGCCCCCGCCGCGGCCTAAGCCGCATCGCGGCCTGGAGAACAGCCTCAACACCCACGAGATTATCCGAGAAACCCGTGAACCAGTGATCATGGTGTGCGGTCAACAAAACCCTCTCATCGCATCGGCCGCCATAAAAGCCCCTCACAATATAGCCGCGCGCCGCATAGGACACGGCGGCCTCGGCCTCGACACGGATCCTCGCAGCCCCCCTCCTCAGCAGCCTAAGATAATCCTCCTTCCTAATACTAGCCGAGACCACGGGCGCGGGAAGCCCGTATCCATACGGATACCCCTGCACACCCGTCAAAACTATGCGCCGATACCTCCCCGGGAGCTCGTCATAGAATAGAACAGCAGCAGCCCCCCTCTCCACGAGCCTATCATATACATACTTGGCGTCGTCAGGGTCATCGGGGTACGGGGCCACGACAACAGCGTTCTCCGGAGGCCCCGTGGCCGCAACCCTATCCCCGACGAGCCTGGCGAAAACAAGCCCGCCCTCCACAACCCCGCCGAGACTATAGGGGTTAAGCTTGCACGAGAAAACCCCTATCCCGGCAGCCTCCACCACACAGCTCTTCTCCCTCCACGAGGAAACAGGTACATCGACAATCTCCACACCACGCGCCCCATGCCCCTCCATGAGACGCGCTATCCTCTCAGCGACAAAACGCTCCTCCTCCCACCCCGCAACAAGATCCCCCCGGAAAACGGGATCATTTACTACGAGAAAACCCCCCATACACAGCCCCCCTCGTGGCCGCCCGGCTCCACGAATACCTTTATTGTACACAACTATAGTAGACAAAATAGGCAAATAATTACTGTAGCCCGCGCGTAGCCCCCGATAGGAGGTTCCGGGGCGTGGACAGGAGGGTTCTAGAGGACATCTATAGGACGATGCTGAGATACGCCGCCGCGTCGGGGAGAAAAGATGTACTTGAGTATATGAGAAGCGATATAGGGCTCGAAGCCGCGGCCCCTATATGGGGCGAGATACGCGGAGAGATAACGGGGATAAGGGAGAGGATAGCGGCAGCCTACAAGCGGATCGAGGAGATAGAGGCGTGTATAAGGCTGAGAACAGCCGCGAGGAACCCGGTTAAGCTGAGCTGGCCCGAGCACATAGCAGAGGTCTATCTCGACGCGGCTAAAGCATTCATAGAGGAGGCCAACAGCCTATACTATAAAGCCTCGGGCCTCCTGGAGAAAACGGAGCCAGCCAGCATAGAGGATGTTATAAGACAGGCCGCGGGCTACCTGGACATACGCGGCGCGGCCGAGAAGTTCATGGAGAAGACAAGGGTGTTCATAGACGCCTCACGGTACCTGTGTAGCGACGAGCTCCTAGACTTCATAGTTGACACGATAATGGAGGCGGTTGTGGTCACCGGCGGCTACAGGCGCCTAGACCCCGTCATCCTAGCATCCTCGCTAACCCTCCGGCCCGTCGCTGATCTCGAGCAGATGCATCCACAGGCGTCGGGGCTCCGCGCAGCCATGGTTAGGAGAATAATAGAGTATATAGGGGAGGCCCTCTCCCCCGCATAACCGGAGGAGGTTCCGCGGCGCCTTGAGGATCACGGTGGCAGGCCTGGGCCAGTGCGGCCGCAGAATAGTATGGGAGCTGTTCTACACCCTATACCACGGCGTCGACACCTCGATAAACCAGCTCACGCTGCGGACAATGGCCTCCAAGGTATACTCAGGCTTCATAGTGGCGGACACCGTGGAGTATAGCCTGGATCCAAGGATACAGAGGTTCTGGAAAATGACGAGAAGAGGCAAGGCCATAGTCCTCGACGATGCAGGGAGCGGCGGGCTATGGATAGGCGGCAGGAGAATCCTGGGCGAGAAATGCGGCGCCATCCTAGAGGAGGCGGAGAAACAGCTCCTCGAGGCCAGGATGCTCGCCATATACCACGGCTCGGGCGGCACAGGCGCGGGCGGGGGCCCTGTTCTCGCCTCATGTATAAGGGAGCACGCGGAGCGAGTCATAGGCCCGGAGGCCTCGAGGAGACTATACCTGTCCACACTAGTCCTCCCCTCAGAGAAAAGCCCCGAGCTCGCCGCCAACGCCGCCGCGGCCGTAACAGGCTACTATAAGGGATCATCGATCGACGCCCTCGTGATCGTGGACAACGCGGCCAGCGAGAAGCTCTCCTGGGTTTTCGAGAAAACACGCATGTTCCACGGAGAAGCCGTGGCAGGCCTCGGCCTCTACCCCCGGCTCAGCATATGGCCTGTCAACAAGGCCCTCGCACTCCACAACCTCTGGACAGCCATGATGAGCCCCGTGCTCACGGGGCCCGGCAGGGTCGTAGATATATCCAAGGAGAGAGAGGCCAGCGAGATCAAGACGATCCTTAGGCGAGGCGATGAGCCAAGCATAGCGGTGCCCTTCTACTTCGAGGTCTCCAGGGACTGGCTCGACCACTTCGCCCTAGAGTTCCTAGTATTATACGGGATCATTAGGGGGATGATGACAGAGATCGATTACAGGAGAGGCCTCGACAGGCTCCTCCTAGTCATCGGTATACCGGTGTCCCTGAGATACAGGCTGAGATACGACGAGTCAAGGCTCGAAGAGTTCCTCTCCACCGCGATGCCGCTGGAAGGCGGGCTGGAGACGGTCACCGTCACCTATAGCTCTAGGAGACCACTGGTTGTGGCGGCGGGGCTCGCCGTGAACCCGGAGATACCCCGGCTGGCGACTCTGCACAAGAAGCTGGTAGGCCTCGTAGAGGGGGCCGGCCCAGGCTCCTACTCCGAGGAGCTCGAGGTTCTCCTACGCGACTACGAGGCTGTTCTATCAAAGATAAGTAGGGGAGGCGGCGCCTAGCGTGGCCGGGGCCCGGGCCGAGCCGGTTACAGCCGGCACCAGGAGGGGTGTCTAC
>JALVHX010000034.1 GCA_027028805.1 Desulfurococcales archaeon
CATAGTAGAGGTCTTCAGGAGAATAGGTGCACATAGCCATATAAGAGGGCTAGGCCTCGACGAGAAGGGGCGCGCAAAGCCCGTGGGAGACGGGCTCGTAGGCCAGAGGGAGGCGCGCGAAGCGGCCGGCATAGTTGTCAAGATGATAAGGGAGGGGAGAATAGCGGGTCGTGGAATACTGCTGGTAGGCCCCCCGGGCACCGGTAAGACCGCTATAGCGATAGGGATAGCGAGGGAGCTCGGCGAGGACACGCCGTTCGTAGCCATAAGCGGCTCGGAGATCTATAGTAGCGAGGTATCCAAGACCGAGGTATTGATGCAGGCGCTCCGCAAAGCCCTCGGAGTCAGGATAAGGGAGAGGAGATGGGTCTACGAGGGCGTGGTCAAGGAGCTCAAGATAAGGAGAGCAAGGCACCCCATGGCGCCATACATGCTGGTTCCACGAGAAGCCAGGATAAGGCTTGAGACAAAGGACGACTCGATGACGATAACGGTTCCCCAGGAGATAACGATGCAGCTCCTCCAGCTAGGGATCAAGAGAGGGGATGTGATATGGATAGACGAGGAGACGGGCAGGGTTCACAGGGTGGGGAGAGCGAAGGGCGTTGAGAAAGCCAGGTACTATGACATAGAGACCACGAAATACGTCGAGATACCCGGGGGCCCGGTGCATAAGGAGAAAGAGATAGTCCGCGTCTTCACCCTGCACGAGCTAGACCTCATGGCCGCCGCCCAGAGAGCCGCGTTCACGATGCTCCTAGGCCTCGGAGCCGAGAAGGAGATACCGAGCGAGGCCCGGAGAGAAGTAGACAACCAGGTTAGGAAGTGGCTGAAAGAGGGGACCGCGGAGATAGTGCCGGGGGTCCTCTTCATTGACGACGCCCACATGCTCGATATAGAGGCCTTCAGCTTCCTGAGCAGGGCGATGGAGCAGGAGTTCGCGCCGATAATAATACTCGCCACCAACAGGGGCATGGCCAGGATCAGGGGAACAGACATAGAGTCACCCCACGGGATACCACTAGATCTACTCGATAGGCTGCTCATAATACCCACGAGGCCCTACGAGCCCGACGAGATAAGGGAGATAATAAGGATAAGGGCTAGGGAAGAGGAGATAGAGCTGAGCGAAGAGGCGCTAGAAAAACTCGTAGAGATAGGGGCTGAGACAAGCCTCCGCTACGCGGTACAGCTAATGGAGCCTGCAAGGATAATAGCGGCCTCCGAGAACAGGGAAGAGATAACAGTAGACGACGTGGAGAAGGCGCGCCGCCTCTTCATAGACGTCAAGCAGAGCGTGGAACACCTCAAGAAATACGAGGAGGCGTTCCTGAAATAACCGTAGGCGGAGAAGAGGCCCCCGGCGCCGCCTCGCCAAGAAGGGTGCAGTCGCCTTGGATAAAAACAGGTATAGAGAAGTGTTTTCATTTCTCAGAAAGCTTCTCGGAGAAACCCCCCGCCACGGCGTAGACACGGTTATAGGATCAATGACCACGATGCCGCACCCCGCAGCCGTGGCGGCCTACCTTATGTTCATACACACAAACCTTGCAGACCCCGTTGTATTCAAGGGCCCCGCGTTGCTCGAGGAGATGCTTGTAGAGGAAGTCTCCGGGCTCTATGGGGGAGACGGGATAGGCTACATCACGAGCGGCGGCACCGAGTCAAACATACTCGCCATGCTCGCGGGCAGAGAGAGCACGGGGTCAAGGGTCGCGGTGGCCCCTGAGACGATACACGACTCTGTGAGAAAAGCCGCCCACCTCCTCGGCATAAGGCTCGTTGAGATACCGGTGGACGAGAACTATAGAATGGATCCCGGGCTCCTCGAGGAAGCCGCGAAGAAACATGGGGCATCAATAATATTCGTGACCGCTGGCACAACGGACTACGGCACAATAGACGACGTGAAAGCCGCGGCGGAGATAGCGGAGAGCCTCGGAGCATACCTCCACGTAGACGCCGCGTATGGC
>JALVHX010000035.1 GCA_027028805.1 Desulfurococcales archaeon
GAGCGCCAGGGGGAGCCATGACAAGTTATAGGCGGTGGATAAGAGCACCGAGAAACCGATAATATTCACGAGGAGAGTAGCCATGCTGGCCAAATAGATCGATGACGCGGCAACCCAGTACACGGGGCCCCTGCGCCTCATATACCCGAATATGCTCTGCCCGGGAAGCACAGTGATCTCCTGGAGATACGCGGCCGGTATCGCGGCCGCCGCCACCAGGGCAAGCCCGTAGACGCCGTAGAGGGAGCCGAGCCGGGTATACACGACTATATTCGTTATCTCGAGGCCCGCCAGCGCCGCGACAAAGCCCCTGCCGAGAACCCGGCCCCCCAACACGGTACACCCGTAGGATCCAATTATTGTCTCCGTATACAATGGTTCCAGGGACAATGTTCAAAAAACACGGGGCGCGAGAAGAGAAGGCATCGCCCAGGCCCCCTAGCCTCTCCCGAGAATGTTCCTCGTCTCCCGCATTATCCTCTCAACCTGCTCATCCGATAAGTTGTTGAGGAACACGACTATGCTTTTCCCCAGAGGCCTGCCCGGCTTCTCCACCGAGGCCTGTGGGGGCCGGGGCCTGGGCGGCGTGGAAAACGCTCTATGATTATATATCAACGGTATAGCCGCTATCCCGATATACACAGCTATAAGCGCCAGAGCCGCCGCATCCATCCCCCATAGACACCCCGGTATAACCAATAGCTAAGCATCCACAGACCAAGCTGTGGCTCAATAACTTGTTCCCCATGAATGTGGGTTAAAAGGAGGGTTGAAGAGTATTAGCCACGTATTAGCAAAGTATATCCACGCGTTATCCCCGAGATAATACCTTCCCTTACCAGCCCCCGTCTTCTTTCTATTACTGATCACGTCCTCTGCCAAGATGTCTATAAAACACTGTTCTAGCAGTGCATAGGCTTGGACAAACCGTATGGCTTCTCCGGGATAACATAATTGTTTAACAGAGAAGGCTGGTGATAGGATCTTATGGTGCATCGGCGCCTCCTTAGTCTAGGATGAACCGTATCTCCCTTATCCTCGTCCTACACACCTTCTTGACGCCGCGCACGCCGCGCTTATACCTTGTCTCCACGAGCCCTATCTCCTCGAGCTTCTTGATCTGTGCACTTATGTTCGCCTTGCTCTGGCCGGTTAGCAGGGCAAGCTCTTTCATGCTGATCTCCTTCTCGCGTAGTACGCTTAGAAGCTTTAGCCTGGTCTCGAGCCTTAGTAGCTCGGCAACCCTCGCTATATACTGTGTGCCCCTGACATAGAGCACGTCGCCCCTTATATAGATCCCGGGCTTCTCGATGGGCTCGGCCACGCTCACCTCCATTCATGTTCACCCGTCGCCAAACCTATCATATATATTCCTGCACCAATTTTTCATATACTTTATAGGTTTCTTATTTAGTTTTCCTAATAGCCGGTGCCGGAATGAAATAGCATAACTATAAATACAATGGCCCCTATATTATGAAGGTTTACCGCTAGCTATATCTGTTAAGGAGCATGCGACCGAGACGCTGGCGCTGCATAAGCGGTGGTTTCCTATATATACATCAATAGTTCTTAGGAAAAATGACGGGAGAACACCTCGGCGGCGTAGACCGGCGTAGTGCATGCTGAAACCACCGGGTATGGGCGTGATCTAGGGCTTTGAAGCTCGGCATCCTCTATAGAAGGCTTATGCCCGAGGATTTCAGGGTGCTCGCCGCGATCGAGAAGGGTATGCGTAGACACGAGTATGTGCCAGTTGAGGTTATCGAGAAGTATTCAAGGATACATGAGACGAGGCTGAAGATGATCCTCGGGAAACTACACAGGCTCAGCCTCGTGCGGAGAAGCATATATGGGAGATATATGGGGTTCAGGCTCACCTATCTAGGCCTCGACATGCTGGCTCTCAGAAGCCTTGTCGAGAGAGGCTTCCTGGAGGCGCTCGGCGAGAGAATAGGGGTTGGGAAGGAGAGCGAGATATACATAGCTGTGGCTCCCGGAGACATATATGTCGCGGTAAAGTTTATGAGGATCGGGCGCACAAGCTTCAGGGGCACACGGCGCGTCCGATCCTTCGCAGAGGATCCCAGGCTGAAATGGTATGACCAGTCAAAGATCGCGGCCGAGAGGGAGTTCAAGGCGCTAAAAGAGATATTCTTCGCGGGAGGACATGTGCCGAGGCCGATAGCGTATAGCAGGCACGTGGTTGTCACAGAGTATATAGAGGGCGTGGAGCTCTATACAAAGCCCCCTCTCAGCGACCCCGAGGCTGTTCTATACACGATACTCGACACGCTCAGGAAAGCGTACCTCGAGGTCGGCATAGTGCACGGCGACCTAAGCGAGTACAATATAATAGTGTCGAGCGGCGAGGAGAAGCCCTATATAATAGACTGGCCCCAGTACGTCTACAGGGATCACCCGAGCAGCGAGCTCCTCCTCAGGAGAGACATAGGGTATATAGTGAGGTTTTTCAAAAAGAATTACCGGGTAAGTCTTGACGCCGAGACAGCCCTCCGCTACGTCAAGGGAGAACAGGAGCAGGGGTGACGCTGTAGGAGAAAGACCTGTTTTCGGAGTCGATATTCTGCCCGGAAAACACCCCTCGTCCTCCACGCAGCCCCACTACGCGGTATCCATACTGGATCCACGGGAGTGCAGGGAGATCAACAGCTACGGCGACGTATCCCTATCCAGGCTTATAAGGATGATATGGGAGGAGAAGCCATCTATCATAGCCGTGGACAACGTGTTCGAGCTGGCGGAGGATGAGAAGAAGCTCGCCCAGCTCCTCTCGATCCTGCCATCGGACACGAGGCTGATACAGGTTACGGGATGGGGCAGGGGGGCCGCGAACATAAAGAGCGTGGCCAGGAGCCTCGGCATAAACGTCTACGGAAAACTCTCCCCCCTCCAGACGGCTAGGCTGGCCGCCCTCATAGCCTGCCGCGGCCACGGCTTCCACGTCCGGTTCGCGGAGGAGAAGACAAGGATAATAGTGGCCCGTGGACGAAACGTGGGCCACGGAGGCATGAGCTATAACAGGTATAGGAGAAGCATAAGGGCGGGAATACTCAGCGTCACAAAGGAGATCAAGAAGAAGCTCGACGCCCACAAGCTCGACTATGACCTGACGTTCAGGAAATCACAGGGCGGGCTCGAGAGAAGCGTCTTCACCGTCTACGCGCCCCGGGAAAAGCTCTACGGCGTCATAAAGCCTATACGCACCAAGAGCGTGAGAGTAGAGATAAAGCCCGTTTACAGGGACAAGATAATACTTCCACAAGAGGCCTCCGGGAACAGGAGGCCTATAATAATAGGCGTCGACCCAGGGATCTATACAGGCGTCGCCGCCCTAAGCCTCGACGGAGAACCCCTCCTGACATATAGCTCGAAGAACCTTGACCGCGGAGAGATCATAAGCATGGTCTCATCTATAGGGGTACCCGTGATAGTGGCCACAGACGTGAACCCGCCCCCCGACGCCGTGAAGAAGCTGGCGGCGAGCCTGAGGGCGGAGCTCTACGTCCCCCCAGAGAATATCTCGAGCAGCGAGAAACAGGAGCTGTTGACACATATATTGGATAAGAACCCGTGGCTCGTCGTAGAGGATACACATGAGAGGGACGCGTTGGTCGCCGCCTATAAAGCATATCTCTCAATAGCCGACAAGATGAGGCAGGTCGATGCGAAGCTCTCCAGAATAGACATAGACCTGGACCCCGACGCCGTCAAGCTCGCCATAATACGCGGCAAAACCATGGCGGAGGCCATCGAGGAGGAGATAGAGAGAATAATGAGCTCTAGGCGTCAAGGAGAAAGCACCAGGGAGGCCGCCGAGAAGACGGCGGCCCGCCAGCAGCTCCCAGAGGCCGCGGAGTATATTGAGACGATAAACAGGCTCAAGGAGAAGATAGGGTTCCTCGAGGCAGAGAAGAAGAGGCTCGAGGACAGGATAGCCGAGCAAGAGGAGACCATAAAGGCGCTCCGCCTAGAGATATCCAGCCTCCGCCACGCCCTTAGACTCGACGACAACACCGCTAGGCTAATAGAGAGGCTCAGGATAGAGAACACGGCGCTCAAGAAGAGGATCGATGAGCTGGAGAAGAAGCTCGCGGATACAATGGATAGGCTGAGGGAGGCGAATAACGCCGTATACGAGCTGGTGTCAGGAGGCTACATCCCCCTCCCCGTGGCCAGGAACAGCCTCTTCCCAAACATAGCCCGCGCCGCGAGAATCGCGGAGGAGAAAAGCCTCCCCGCCATCTATGTCGACGACGAGAAGCCCCCGGGGCCCGAGGCATGCAAGCTTTTATCCGAGAAACACGTGGCGATCCTCTATAAGGGGCCCCGCCGAATAGGCGATATCCCGTTGATAAACGTGTCGGGCTACAGACACAGGTTGATCGGGGACTGGCTCTACGTTGAGCCGGGGTTCACGGAGGCCGTGGAGGAGGCGTGGAGGATTATCGAGGAGAGGCGGAGAGACGATGAGTATGAGAGGATCGTGAGGCTGGTAGAGGAGTATCAGAGG
Source organism: Desulfurococcales archaeon (assembly GCA_027028805.1). Taxonomy (GTDB): domain Archaea; phylum Thermoproteota; class Thermoprotei_A; order Sulfolobales; family Desulfurococcaceae; genus JALVHX01. Next base: position 4,535 of record JALVHX010000035.1, read on the forward strand.
GAGAGGCGGAGGCTCTTCGAGGAGATGATGAGAAAAAACAGGATGAAAAACAACGCCTACTAGAATATATCTATCTCGCCGCGCACGATCTTCTCCGTGAGCCTAGTTATATTCGACAGCTCCTCATCGGCTATCCCGCGAGCCTCGTTCACGATCTCGTTGGTGAGCCTATCCCCCTCCGGTATGATCTTTATGCTGGCTACAAGGGGCTCGTCTATAGGCTTCCCTATCTGGCTGAGGAGCTCGACGTACACCTCCTTTACCCCGGGAACCTCGCCGTGTATCCTCTTAGCTATTATCGTGGCGGCGACATTGTATATTTTCCCCACATGGTTGACCGGGTTCTTCCCAGCCGTCGCCTCCAAGCTTATCGGCCTCATAGGTGGTATGAGCCCGTTCACCCTGTTGCCGCGCCCCGTGGCCCCGTCGTCTCCGTGCTCCGCGCTCGTCCCCGTGACGGTGAGGTATACCGAGACCTTATCCTTCTTAATTATATCACCAGTATTCACATGCACCCTTACATCGTAGCCCCCGGCTATCTTAGCGGCCAGGTCTAGGACATCCTGTTTTATGGTCTCCTTGACGCTGAGGTACTCGTCTACGTCCCTGACGTGCCGGGAGATTATGGCCGCCGCCACCGTTAAATCAATGGTCTTCCCCCTCCTCAGCCCCATAACCTTTATATCCTCGCCGACAGCCGGCATCCTCGACTTATAGCTGGGGGAGTTAAGCATCTTCTCGGTCTCAAGCACGAGTTTCTCAAGAGTTGAGAGGGGAGCGTATCCCACGCCTATACTGGTATCATTCGCCCCAGGCGCCCGGCCCTTCTCCTCGAATATGGAGACGAGATCAGCGGAGCCCTTACCGATCCTATAGTCCACTATAACGTCCACGTCGGGATCCAGGTATCTCAGGTTCCTCCTGATCCAGTTCTTAACGGCCCTCACGATAATCGTGCCTATGGGAACAGGCTCCACGCCTCCCTCTGTTCTAACCTCGGTGGTCGCCCTGCCCGCCACGAGGATATATATGGGGTGGAGCACGGAGCCGCCGCCGAAGACGGGGTGCGCCTGGCCCCCGACGAGGAGCGTCTTATCAAGATTATGGTGGAGAATAGCGCCGTATCTCTCGAGATAATAACGTGAAAGCTCGCGGCTGGCCTCCTCCGAGGCGGAGTCGGCTATATAGTCGGGGTGGCCGAGCCCCTTCCTCTCAACAAGCTCGACCTCCATCTCCTCCGCCGTCATATAGCGCAGAGGCTCCACGACTATGTTTCTCGCCATCCCTCGCTCCCTCCAATTAGTAAATAATAGCCCCGGGCTGATCACGGGGCGTGTAGGATAACATAAAATCTTTGTCGAAGTTTAAACTTTACTATTTCCGATGGGAAAGAAGGGTTCAATCATCCCCCAGTGGCAGGGGGATACACGTATTCAGCCCCCTTCTCCGCCCCTTCC
>JALVHX010000036.1 GCA_027028805.1 Desulfurococcales archaeon
GTTCACACTACTCGCTATCATAGCGAAGATGGTGGGGTGCGGGCTGGCCGCGTGGGCGGCGGGGATCAGGGGCAGGAGCGCCCTGATCATAGGGATAGGCATGATTCCCCGCGGAGAAGTCGCAATGATAACGGCCACCATAGGGGCCCAGGCCGGCTACGTCGACGAGGCCATGATGTCCTCCGTGATAGTGATGATATATGTGACGAACATACTCACACCGATACTTCTCGGCAAACTGGTTGCGGCGGAGCATGGGGCGGGAGCAGGGGCCGCCTAGAACCTAAATATTCATATTCCGCTAACAACGAAAATAATGTTGGCAAGAGAAGGGGTAGCCGCGGCCCCCATACATGCCTGGCTAATCATTGGTGAGAGGAGAGGTTGTTGTACGAGGCCAGGGTTGCCCATAGAAAAAACTTTATCGAGGCCGAGGAGGTTGAGAGGATACTTTCTCAGACACTCGACGAGTTCATGAAGAAGCATAGGCCTCCCTCCACCAACTATATAATTGTGAGGAAGGGCACGAAGCTCCTCAACATAATCCGCGCCATAGCGATCGGGCACCCCGTCATGGTCGTCGTCGTCGACGAGAAGAGGAGGCCGATCGGCTATATCACGGACCGCGAGCTACTCAGGATAATAGCGAGGAAGCCCCGGCACAGCTACATGGTTATGGGCTTCAACCTGGGCCGCATATATATCCCGATAGAGCAGGCCCTGAACGTGCCCGTCGAGAAGATAATGGAGAGGAGGCCCCCGATACTCCGCCTAAGCGACAGGGTGAGCGACGCCGTACAGCTGATACGCACCTATGGGGCGCCCCATATAATAGTGGTCGACGACAAGGGGGTTGTGCGGGGAGTGATATCTAGCCACTATCTCGCCGAGACCATTATAAAGAGCCTCCTAGGCGAGCCCCACGCCGTCTACTAGCCCTCCCTCATAGGCGTTTGGTTCCGGAGAGAATAGGGATTAGTCTCTCCTCGATATCCCGCTACTTCTTTTTAACAGCCAGGTACGCGGCGATCGCGATGGCGGCGGCCGCGGGGACCGCGGCGTATAGGGGCCACCACGGCGTCTCCCCCGCCCCAGCTTCTCCTCCCCGAGGCTGGAGGGGTTTCTCGGCGCGGGGCTTCTGCTCTATAACAACTGTTCCATAGTCTCCCGTGGTGACCGCTATCCTGTCTCCCGCGGGATAGGCGTCTATTACGACGCCCCTGTGTTTCTCCGTGTAGAGCACCTGGGCGGTGGAGGCGTCCATTATCTCGAGCCTGTCCTCGACTCCTACCGCGGCCAGGGTGTGGTTTAGGTAGAGGAGCTTGGATAACCTGTGCCCGCTCATTATCTGGGGGGCGCCCTGGCTTGTCTCGAGCTCTAGATCCCGCGCCCTGTAGAGGTATATGAGATCTATGTACTCGCCTGTCCTGGGATCCCTGTAGCTGGCTATGACTCCTATGTGGCCCCCGTCTATGCTCCACTTGGCGTTAGGGTTGGGGTGCTGGTTCTCCCTCCAGGCAATCTCTCCGGCCGTCGACGCGTCTAGAACAGCTATTCTCTTCGTGGACACCACCGCTATTTTCTCGGAGTCGGGGCTCCACGCGGCGGCCTGTATCATCCCCGACACCTTTGAGCTATAGGTTCTCCTAGCCACGGGCTCTCCTGTCCCGAGACTATATATCGTGACAGTTGAGCCCTGGGAGCCGCTCACCACCACCAGTAGCTTCTCCGCGTCAGGGGATATGTCCAGGTACGTGTACGCGTATCCCTGGGCCTCGCCGCTATAAAGCGTCGTGTCCCCTATAATGCTCCCGTTGCCCAGGTCTATGTAGGCTACATGGGCCTGGAACACGCTGTTCTCGCGGTAGGACGCGTAGGCCGCGATCACCGTGTTGCCCCTGATCTCCAGGTCCATAACCATTCCCGGTATCTGTCTCGAAACCCATATCCTCTC
>JALVHX010000037.1 GCA_027028805.1 Desulfurococcales archaeon
GGCGAGTTCACTGTGAACGTTATGGGGGAGGAGCACGTCGACATAGTGTATAGGGCTGGCACGGTTAGCGGGAGGAGGGTTGATAAATGGAGGATGCTGGGCCTGGAGCCCCTGGAGCCTCTTGAGATATCCACGCCGGGGATCAGGGGCGCCTATGCTGTCCTGGAGTGCAGGGTTAGAGAGATATATCCTGCAGGGGAATGTTTCCTCGTGCTCGCGGAGATAGCCTCTATACGGGTTCAACGCGACAAGTATACGAGGTATGGATGGGATCTCAGGAAGGCGCGTATACTTATGCATAACAGTGGGAGAGCCTTCACCGTGCCGGGGCGCCTCGTCTTCGCCAAGAAGCATGGGTAGGGGGCGGGCAGAGCTATCTCTCCATGGATTTATCCATCGCTTTTTTCCAGAAAACATGCTCTGTCGGGCTATCCTTCATGAGCCCGAGTATATCCTCTACCGGTAACCCGGCCTCTAGGAGAACCCTGATCGCGTGGAGGAAGAGGATCTGTCTATCCGTCTCGGGGCCGCATCCACGGGCCTCGTAGAAGAGCCTATAGGCCTTCTCCAGCTCCATGCCGGCGTAGAGCATGAGGAACGCTATAGTCACGGTCCCCGTTCTCCCACAGCCGCCTATGCAGTGTACATAGACCTTTTTCCCCGCGGAGAGGCCCCTGTGGATCGCGGCGAGGGCCTTGGCCACCATGGATGGGGGCTTAGCGGTTCCATCGTATATATGGTATATTCTCCTAACCGCGGAGGGGTGCTCGACGCGTATAAGCCCGTCGAGACTGATGATCTCGTCGGGGGAGACGCTGAATATGAGATAAGGCGGCCCCGCATACAGGGTGCCGCGGCCGAACCTGTAGACGAAGAGCCCGCCTCCCACGCCGACGCATCACCCTCATAGAGGCCTCTGGCTACATGATCTGGTGGGGCGGCTCAAATGCTTCACGCCGCCCAGGCGCCGCCGGGGGACAGGATGGCGTTTTGTTAGCCTATCCTAATCTATGAATAATATAATATATCTCTGTACAGAATACATTATATACAGGTGCGGCGGCTATGATGAAAGAGCTCGTGGAGGAGTTCCATGAATCAATAAAGTTCTGGTCCAAGACAAGCCCCGACCAGACCAAGGCTTTCCTGGACTTCCTCAAGACTATTCATAGGCCCGGGGCCCTTGACACTAAGACGAAGGAGCTCATAGCTGTGGCGGCGAGCGTCGCCGCCCACTGCAAGTGGTGCATAGCGTTCCATACGAAGGAGGCGATAGACGCGGGGGCGACGCCGGAGGAGATACGCGAGGCGGCCTGGGTGGCGGTCCTGATGGGCGGGGGCCCCAGCCTGGCATATATGCAGCTCGTGGAGAAGGCCATCAAGGAGTTCGCGGAGACCGGTGGGGGAGACGGCTAGGGATTGCCTAGGAGCACCGCTATATCGAGCATTTTTTCCCTACACACCCTCTCCCCCCGGAAACACACGCCCTCCAGCTCCAGTAGCCTCTTCTTCACCCGCGGCCCGCCCCTGCTGTAGCCGCCCAGCCTGCCATCCGCCATAACCACTCTATGGCACGGTATTATGAGAGGGTTATCGTTGGCCCTCAGGCACGCGGCCACGCGCCTAGGATGGATACGGAGGAGCCTCGCTATAGAGGAGTAGGAGACGACGTAGCCCATAGGGATAATTGACACCAGCATGTATACAGCCATACACGTATCACGGGCATCCCAGGGCCTAGCACCGTTCTCGGCTAAGACCAGCAAGGCCGGCTCCCCGCCACCGCCCCGAGATAATATGTTGCTAGTGCCCTGGGCTGGAAAATAAGCGTGGCCTTTTTCCTCTCTCATCGAAAAATGTTTCACGAATATACGTTAACTGTCTGGATAATTTTTCTAACCCCAATAATATGTAGATCTGGAGAAAAGGTTTAATAGGGCGAACCAGTAATATATAGTACTCGAATCCTCCGCTCACCCGGGATAAAGATAAGGTTCTTAGCCGGGATGAGCGGGTGGGGTGAGGAAAATGCCCGGAACCATACCTCTCATAGGTGAGAAGTTCCCTGAAATGACCGTTATGACCAGCCACGGCAAGATAAAGCTCCCCGACGACTTTAAGGGCAAGTGGTTCGTGCTCTTCAGCCACCCCGCCGACTTCACGCCAGTGTGCACCACAGAGTTCATAGCGTTCGCCAGGAGATACGAGGACTTCAAGAAGCTGAACACCGAGCTAATAGGCCTGAGCGTAGACAACACGTTCAGCCACATAAAGTGGGTTGAGTGGATAAAGGAGAAGTTCGGCATCGAGATACCGTTCCCGATAATAGCTGATCCCCAGGGCAACGTTGCCAAGAAGCTCGGCATGCTACACGCAGAGTCCAGCGTGGTAACTGTTAGAGCCGTGTTCGTGGTCGATGACGAGGGCACTATCAGGGCTATACTCTACTACCCGCTCGACATGGGCCGCCTAATCGACGAGATACTGAGGCTCGTGAAGGGCCTACAGCTCGTCAAGAAGTACGGCAGAGCCCTGCCCGCCAACTGGCCCAACAACGAGATCATCGGCGACGCCGTCATAGTGCCGCCTGCCGCCACAGTCCAGGAGGCTGAGGAGAGGTTGAAGACCTACAAGTGCTTCGACTGGTGGTTCTGCTACGAGGAGGGCAAGGTACCCGAGGAGGATGTCAAGCTGGTCAGAAGCTTCCTTGAGAGAGCCAGCAAGCCCGAGATCGTTGTAAAGCCTAAGAAGTAACCATCACCCATACCCGGACACGTGGGAACAGGATAACCAGTTTTTTATCCAACCATATCTTCTCCCAAACCCCTAAACCCCGCACAACCACTATTCATCTCCACGCCTAGTCCCCGCCTTTATCGCCGCATAGCCTGCCCGCGGCGTATGCCTGGTTCTCTATGGCTTATTTTAATAATGGCGCATGGGGGTTGATGTATAAGTGAGGTGGCCTGTGTCTTGAGTAGCGGCAGGGTTATCGTGGAGGAGATCTTTCCCAAGCTCTATCTGCTCAGGATCGATGACTTTGACACGAGGTTCTTTGAGGGGCTCTGGCTTATACCGGAGGGGATAACGTATAACGCTTACCTCTATCTGGGCGAGAAGAAGGTGTTGTTTGATACGTGGAAGCACGTATACTCGGATGTCTTCATGGAGACGCTTGAGAAGCTTATTGATCCCGGGGAGCTGGACTATATAGTGGTTCACCACATGGAGCCTGATCACAGTGGCGCGCTTCCCGCTGTCCTGGAGAAGGCTGGTAACGCGACCGTGCTGGGCCATCCATTGGCCGCGGGCATGATAAAGAGCTTCTATGGCGTGGAGCCGCGTTTCCGCGCCGTGAGGGATGGCGAGGTCATAGACCTTGGCGATGAGAGGCTCCGCATAATCCATACCCCTTGGATGCACTGGCCGGAGACTATTATGAGCTACCTGGAGAGCCGCCGCATCCTCTTATCCTGCGATGCTTTCGGGAGCTACGGTGTGCCGGAGGGCGTCGATGACAATGGCCTGGACATTGACAGCTACCTCAGGTTCACGAGGAAATACTTCGCCACAGTGATAGGGAGCTATAGGGGGTGGACGGCTAAGAACATAAACAAGATCGACGGGCTCGGGATAAGCATCGACTCCATAGCGCCCAGCCACGGGCCTGTCTGGAGGAGACATGTCGAGAGGATCGTTAGGGAGTACCATAAATGGGGGAGTAGCTGGAGGGATCCCGGGAGAATAGTGGTGTACTATGTATCCATGTATGGTTTCGTCGAGAGAGTAATGGAGAAGATAATAGAGAGGCTCAGGGCCCGGGGCTTCACGGTCGAGGTATTCAGGTTCACGGACAAGGAGCATGGAGAGATAGGAACCCTTCTGGGAGAGGCCGTGGACGCCGCCGCGGTCGTCGCGGGAGCCGCGACGTATGAGGCCGGGATACAGCCTATAGCGGAGTATATAACACGTGTCCTCGTGAAAAAAGTGCCCCCGAAGCCGGTGCTCGTGGTATCGTCTTATGGATGGGGAGGGGTTGCGGCGAGGCTTCTCGACAAGCTGTTCGCGGAGAAAGGATTCACCGTCGCGGCAAGACTCGAGTATAGGGGAGGAAGCGTGGGGGAAAAAGATGTCGAGAACGCTGTCGAGAAGCTGGTAGAGGCCATAAGGGCCGGATCCAGTGATGAGGCCGCGTAGGAGGAACCCCCGGGTATACGGTGACCCCAGGAGGCTACGCGTGATAAGAGTTTTTGATCCATGGGGGAGCCCCCTCTGCACATGCCCCCCGAAATACAGCCTACAGCCCTACACGGGGTGTAGCCACTTCTGCCTCTACTGCTACGCAACCGCCTATATAGGGAGGAGGCCAAGTACGCCGAAAAGGAATTTCCTGAGAAACCTCGAGCACGACCTAGGCTTCATAAACAAGAACCTAGTCGTAGAGCTTAGCACGAGCAGTGACCCCTATCCGCCGCTCGAGAAATGGGTGATGCTTACAAGGAAGACGCTGGAGACCCTGAGGAGGCACGGCGTCAGAGTATTGATAACCACCAAGTCGAGCCTCGTCGCCAGAGACGCTGATCTGCTGGCTAGCATGGGGGCCGGCGTCATGGTAACGATAACCAGTCTAAGCGACGAGCTAGCGGCAAGGCTAGAGCCCGGGGCCCCGTCTCCGGGCGAGAGAATAGAGGCTTTGAGGAGGCTGGCGGAGAAGGGGGTCAGGGTCGGGGTACGGATAGATCCCATTATACCCGGCGTCAACAGTGATCCCCGGGAGCTCAGGAGGCTTGTGAGAGCTGTGGCGGAGGCGGGGGCCTCACATATAGTCACCTCCACCTACAAGGCCAGGCCCGACAACCTGAAGAGAATGATCACGGGGTTCCCGGAGAAGAAGAGCCTCCTCCTATCCCTGTACAGGGACAGGGGCGTCAGGATCCATGGATACTATTACCTAGACGCCGCTACCCGTAGAAGGCTCCTAGAACCCGTTGTCGAGGAGGCCGCCAGGCTCGGGCTAACCTATGCCGTCTGCCGGGAAGGGTTCCTGGACAAGAAGTTCTTCAACGCCCCGAGCTGTGACGGCTCCCACCTCGTCTCCGCAGAGCCGCCTCGGCGGCCAGGGCCGATGCTATGAAGGACAACAAGTATGCCGCTGGGAGATACACAGCTTTCTCCGCCAAAGCCTCCGCGAGGAGATCCTGTCTCACGGCCTCGTTGTATGCCACGATGTATGAGAGGATCGCGTAAATAGAGGAGGCCGCCGCGGCCGCGGCCCTAGACCTCCTATATATCTCGTAGGCTATAACCATGTTCACGAGAAAAGCCGTCGCCGCCGCATAGGATGAGACGCTGGTGGTATAGACCGCGACATGCACCACGTCGCCGGGCACGCCGTGGTAATAGTGATCAGATACCGGGTGGCTCCGGCTCAGCATCTCGCTACACACATAGTTGTATCTGTAGATATACCCGGTGCCGTTGCACATGTATACCCCGTATCGGGGGACAAGGCTACACTTGATGTCGCCGTCCCTTATAGGCGGCGACGAGAAATAGGAGGATCCGTTGAAGAAGGATCTATTATAGCAGGTGCCTGAGACGAAAACAGCCTCCGCGCCCGGGAACTCGTAGAGGCTTATGCGGCGTGGCTTAACGGTTGTAACCGTGGCGTAGGTGACCGATAACCCGTTCCCCGCTATGACACCGAGCACGTAGGCGGCGGCAAGCCCCGCCGCGGCAAGGAAGACTATGTAGACAGCTCTAGAGTGCCTATTAACAAACCCTGCCAGCCCCATGGCTTACCGCCAACCCCTCTGCGCCCCGGGAGAACGGGCGTTGAACCGGGGACCCGGAGAGGCCTGCTATACATAACCTATGTATTCCATGGATTTATTCATGGGGGAGCAAAAACATCTGCTGGATTGGATCCGGGGACGGGC
>JALVHX010000038.1 GCA_027028805.1 Desulfurococcales archaeon
TCTCTGTATAGCCGGTCTAGGGGATTCCTTTCTCTACGAGGATTAGCCCCGGTGAATGGCTCGCATGGAGGACTTCCTATGATAACATCTATGTCTCCGGCAAGTCTTTGTATATCTGTGGAACGCACGTTCTTTATGTCTTCATTCAATACTTGTGTCTCAGGGAAGTTTGCCTTATAGGTGCGTGCGGCCGCTGGATAACTGTCTATCGCTAATAATATACTATATTTCCCCATAGTGTGGAAACCCAGCGCGAAGCCGCCTGCTCCCGAGAATAAATCTATTAAAGTATATTTTCTCGGCAAGGCTTCTACAGCGCCTCTATTTTTCTAAGGGCCTCCTCTATGCGGCGTATCTCGTTTCTGAGAAACTCCACCGCAGCGGATTTATCGTATTCTTCTAGGAGGGAGCCGCATCGGGGGCATATGTAATCGTATTCTATTGCCTCGTCGAGGGTGTATTTGATGCCTTCGCGGGGGCATATGTATAGTGTCTCCTTTTCCTCGTATTCGAGACGTAGCCGTAGCTTTTCAAGTGTTTTTCGAAGCCTCGCCGCTAATATGCTGTCGAGTTGTTCATAATTCACGCTCCACCCATGAATAGTTCTCTCCGGTGTTCTAATTTTCTTGTATGTTATAAACGCCTCCTCCGATAATACCTGGAGTATTTTCCTGGCCTCGTTTGATTTGAGGCCAAGGGTTCTACCTATGGTTTCTTCGGCTACAGGAGTAGATTGCGACGCTAGGTGTAGGAAGACTCTTCTCGCTTTCACGCCTAGCCTGGTTTTCTTTGTATCAATTTTGTCGAACATTTTCTCTATTAGATCAGCAGCCATCTCTATTAGTTCCTTGTCTACAATGATCTTTATCGGCTTTCTCTTTGTTGGCAACAGTGATCACCTTTTTTCCCTTGGCCGATGGGATAATTAATATTTTTGCGTCGGGATATGTTAAATATAACTCCTTGCCCTGGTAGAAGCGGTCGAGGAAAATCGCTAATGCCGCTACCTCGCTGTGCGGCTGGTGGCCTATGGCGATATTGTAGTCGGCGTTTTCATAGAAGAATCTAGGTACCTTTTCGGCGCCAACAACGACTAGTATATCTTTCCCGAGGCCGCGTATCTCGTTTATTACATCGTCTATGTGTATACCGTACATTGTTAGATGAACAACTACTCCGCCATCGCGTTTCCAGTTCTCTACAGTCTTTCTGGAGGACACACCCATTGTGAAGAAGAAGCGCCGGCCTCCCCATCGATCAGTTATCTTCCGGTACGTCTCAGCGATCTTTTCGTCAATGGTATCGCCTAATATGAAGCCGTGTGCTCCGAAGGCGCGTGCGACAAGGAAGACATGTGTTGTTATTCTTTTATCTCTGCCAGGTCTATGCCCGATCCTTAGAACATATATTTTTGTCAATAATAATCACCGGTGTTTATTGTAAATATTAATTTTTGAAATAGGATTAAGTATATTGTATATTGTTTCCATTAATTTATTTATATTTATTCCTTTTTCAGCTGAAATTGGTATAATATATTCTAGTTCAATACGGTTTTTTAAAGCTTCTATTATTTTGTTGATATTATTTTCTGGTATAAGATCTATTTTGTTAAGGGCTGTTATTACTGGCTTACCGTGAACGCCGATTTCGCTTAATATACCTAGAGATTCTAGTATTTCGTATTCAGCGCGCTCAACGCCTCGAGATATGTCGACTACGTTGATTATAATATCGGAGTATATTGCTTCCTCTAATGTAGCGTAGAATGCCTCTATTACTTCTACAGGAAGATCTCGTATGAATCCTACAGTGTCGATAAAAGCTATTTTTATTTCCTTGTATTTTATTGCTGATATCTTTGGTGATAATGTGGTAAATGGCTCGGATCCGGTCTTTTTCGCCTCGCCTGTTATTCTGTTGAATAGTGTGGTTTTGCCTGCGCTTGTATAGCCCACTAGTGCTACGTGCGGGTATCCGCGGCTTAAACGTTTATCTCTCCTATGTGCACGTATTTTACGTATCTTATCGAGCTCTCTACGTATCTTTGCGGCTCGTTTCTTTGCATATCGATAATATTTGTCTACAGCGTATTCTCCGGATCCCAGGAATCCGGGTAGTTCATGCATTTTGGAGGCCCTTATCATTTCTCTAATTAATGGTAGCTCGTGTTGTATGCGGGCGAGCTCTATTTGTAGCTGTGCTTCTCTGCTTCCGGCATGGTTGGCGAATATTTGTAGTATAAGCTGTACTCTATCAATTATATTTGTATGAAGCTCTCTATAAAGATTTATTATATGTCTTGGTTTTATGTAATCCATTATAATTATGTTTTCAGGTTTCATTGTCTTGATCTTTTCCAGATAGGGTATTGGTATATAGTATTTTCTATTAGGCTTTCTAACAATAATTATATCATTTATATTATTATAGACCGTCTCAACTAGGCCAAGCTCTTCCTCAAGATAGCTTCTATATCTCCTGGGTACCACGACTATGGTGGAACCATAGCTCTGCATAGTCCTTGCCCGTCACGCATGGAGTTACTTCTTTTTGCCCCGTATCTTTATGAGATCACCTATGGTGAAGTAGTCCTCGCCGCCTCCGCTATAGGAGGGTGTTTCTTCAATAATTGGCTCTAGAAGCTCTATCTTGAGTATCCTTTCTAGGCGTTGCGCGAGCTCTATTGATGGTTTAAGGCGGCCAGCCTCTATTCTCTTTATAACAGTCTCTTTTTCACCAACCTTCTCCGCCAATATCTTGGTAGACCATCCTAGTTTTTGCCGAGCGCGCCGTATTCTTTCTGCGTAATCGGGTACTATCTCGAACTCTTCTTCAAGTATTCTGCGGGGCGGTCGCCTCATTTTATGGCTAGGCCTCCTTGTTTTTTGTCTGAAGGCTATATTGTATGTAGTATATTGCTTTTTTTCGCCAGTTATTTTGCCTTGTTTGACCAGTTTCGTGTAGCACTGTGGGCATACTATTAGTATAGCGCCCTCTATCATTACACGTCTCGCTTTCCTGGGATCCCTTATTGGGCGGCCGCATAACTCGCAGTATATGGGCTCCGTCATATCCATGTATTACCCCCATATAGTCTTACGTGTATATGGGTATGAGTTATTTTTACCCCTAACGGTATCCTAGTATTATGAATAGGTGGGTTTAAATATGAGCAGCGAGGCCAGTGGCGGGTACCGGGTCAAGCTGGACGAAGACGATTATATAGAGTATTTAGAGTCCCGTATACGTCTATTAGAAATGGAGCGCGAGAAGCTGAGGAACCAGGTGAACTATTTTAAGCACCAGATAGAGAAGCTGCTTTCCCTGCCCCTAATAGAGGCTGTTGTCCTAGACGTGCTTCCTGATGGAAGAGTTGTTGTTAAGAGTAGCACAGGCCCCAGCCTCATAGTATACGTTGCCAACGGCGTCAATCCTAGTGATCTGAGGCCTGGTACAAGGGTTGCACTGACCCAGAGAGGCTCAGCGATTGTAGAGGTTTTACCTAGTCGTGAAAACATTTATGTCCGCTCAATGGAGGTTATAGAGAGACCTAATGTCTCTTTCAGCGATATTGGCGGGTTGCGGAGACAGATACAGGAGCTAAGAGAGGTGGTTGAGCTCCCTCTTAAGCACCCCGAGTTATTCGAAGAGATAGGTATAGAGCCGCCTAAAGGAGTTCTGCTCTACGGGCCACCTGGTTGTGGGAAAACGCTGCTGGCCAAGGCGGTTGCGAGAGAGTCTGGTGCTACATTTATTAGTATTGTGGGAAGCGAGCTAGTTCAGAAATTTATCGGGGAAGGCGCGCGTATTGTGCGGGAGCTATTCGAAATGGCTCGGAGAAAGGCGCCGTCGATAATATTTATCGATGAAATAGACGCTATAGCGGCTAAGCGGATCGATGTGGGTACTAGTGGTGAGAGAGAGGTGCAGCGGACACTTATGCAGCTTCTCGCAGAGATGGATGGTTTCCGTCCGCTAGATAAGGTTAAGGTTATTGCCGCCACTAATAGAATCGAGATACTCGACCCAGCAATACTTAGGCCTGGCCGCTTTGATCGATTAATAGAAATACCTCTGCCTGATCTCGAGGCTAGAGTAGAGATATTTAGAGTGCATACCAGGAGAATGAAGATCGATAAAGACGTGGATCTGTTTGAACTAGCTAGAAGAACCGAAGGAGCCAGCGGCGCAGAGATCAAGGCTATATGCACTGAGGCCGGGTACAGCGCCATAAGGGCGGGGAGACGCCGCGTAACCATGGAGGATTTCCTATATGCCATAGACAAGGTTATGAGTAAAAAGAGAATTAGACGCGTAGGACATAGCGTATCTGGCGGTGAGAAGCGGGGAAGATATAGCGATATATTCTATCAATAAATTCTAAAAATAAATCATTATATTATAGATCGTATAGTATTATATAATTTTTATACCTTTATTTAAACAGGCGAAGGGGGATCCCGGTATTGGGGCTGCGAAGACCGTCGTTAGAAGAGCTTAAGATGTTGCGGATGCTCGCATCGCTCCAGTTCAGGGGCCTGGGTGAGCTATTAATACCAGATGATATCTATATAGAAGTTGCTAAGACGGGTAAGGTAAGAAAAATCATGCTAAGTAATAAAAAGATATACATGAGTCTGCGGGCTCCCGATCACCGCTATGTCCTCCACCTAGAGGCTGGTAGAGTCCTGTGGAGGGCCACGTATTTGCCTATGTTTCGTGTGATCGTAGACGATGCATATAAGGAGTTTATTGTAAGAGGCGGAAATGTCTTTACAAAACATGTGGTTTTTGCTGACCCATATATACGTCCCTTTGACGAGGTAATAGTTGTTGATAAAAACGATAAATTATTGGCCGTGGGCAGAGCTCTTCATCCGGGATGGCTTATGAATTCTTTAAATAGGGGGGAGGCCGTAAAGGTTAGGGAGACCATAGGTGAAGAAAAGTGATCAGGCCTATAGACATAGTATTGTTCGATAAAGGGATCGAGAAGGAGCTTAAGGGCAGTGTATTTATTACAGGTTATACTGGAATAGGATTGGTTGGTTATTTAGCGTCCCGCCATATAGCGTATACATTGGATCTTAAGAGAATCGGATTTATTAAGACTAGGTATATGCCCGAAATAACGTTCTATAAACAGAATATAGGAATAGTTTATCCATTTGAATTATATTATGGAGAAATAAATAGCAAGAAAATATTAGTCATGATTTCGCATAGTGTGCCTAGCGCCCGCGAGAGAACATTATTTATAGATGAAATAACCAGATGGGTTAAGAAAATAGGTGTAGAAGAAGGAATTCTAATAGGAGGCCTAGATCCGGCCGTACGTGAAGAAGAGGGTGAGACTTATCGATGGATACCAGTGGATGGCACTTGGAGAAAGCTTGACGCTAAAATACTTGAAGAAAAACATGTAGTAGGCCTTTTGGCGCTCACAATAATGTTCTTCGAGGCCTATAAGATACCCTCGGTGGCAGTCTTTCCATATGCCGAACTCTATAGACCTGATCCTAGAGCTACAGCCATAGCAGTAAAACTTGTATCCGATATCGTTGGGGTTAATATAAGTGTAGACACATTATATGAAGAGGCGAAAAGATTAGAAAGCATCGAAGCAATAAAGGATGAGATAACAAGAAAAATATATGAAGCAGAGGAACGTGGAAGGAAAACACATACATTATATATATAAATACACGTTCATTACTTAATTTTATATATTGGTTTTAGCATTATCCTTACAAAGTTTTTCATAGAGAGAGCGGGCCGCTATTCTAGAGGCGTCTTCTAATATATTGGATACAACATTTGTACGCATATTTAGTTCCTTTGAGATCTCGTCGATGCTCTTACCAAATATTAATCTTAATATAAGTGTATTTGAATAAGTATTGCTAAATATATC
>JALVHX010000039.1 GCA_027028805.1 Desulfurococcales archaeon
CTCTCGATCGATAAGAGGGAGAGAGCCCTGCTCCTGAGACGCCTGATAGAATACCATGGTATAAGGGGGCGCGGCGGGGTGGCCGAGAAGATAAAAAGCATCATACGGGGCGCCGAGAAAGCCGGGGCCACGGAATGATGATCCAGGGCCCGTGAACAGGGCCAGGCCGCCGGAGGGATCCATGGCGTCTAAGACAATGGGTTCATGGATGCCGGGACCCAGTATCCTGTTTTTCTCCGAGAAGCCTGTGTATCCTTAATCTTATCCTGCAGAAGCCGCACGGGTCTGTGGAGGACGGGTATCCGCATATGCTACACCTCCTCGTCTCGCCCGGCCCTAGGGCCGAGTAGAGTATGCCGGAGACGTGGTCTGCAAGCGTCCTGGCCAGCATGACCCTGTAGCCCGGGTGGCGGCGGTCAATGTTCTCCAGGGCCTCCTTTATGGTAAGCCTCAACCCCTCTCCGCGCCTCCGCGGCGCGAAGGGGCATTTAGAGCCAAGGATCTCGAGCCCGTTGGCCTCGACATACATGGCCGACTCCGCGTCTGTGAGGAAGTATAGGGGGCGTATCCGGGCGGCCAGCTTCTCTCCACCGCCCGTGTAGGGGGAGAGCTTGGCGACGCTTCTCAACCCCTCCCTGCTGGAGAGGCCTGCGAGATAGAACCCTAGTATATCGTCCATCGTGTGGCCCGTTGCCACCGCGTCGTATCCGTGCTCCACCGCGTACCTGTTCATAATATATCTCTTCGCGACACCGCATATACTGCACACCGGTCTCCCAAGCCTCCCGGAGGCGGCGAGCCGGGCGGCGTCCCCTATGGTGAACCCGTAGCCCCTTATATCGGCCACGTGGAACGGAAGCCCGAGCCTATGGGCATGGTGCTCAACGATCACGCGCGCCTCCTCGCTATAGCCGGGTATGCCGAGGTCTATGAATAGGACGCCCAGCTCCTTTTCGCCCCCCACGACGCGGGCCGAGGCATAGAGCATGGCGACGCTGTCCTTGCCGCCGGACACGGCTAACAGGATCCTCTCAACGCTACGCGGCACATATCTCTCGTATACCCTGGATACTTTTCTCTCAAAATACCTCGAGAAATGCTCCGGGCAGAACCAGGCGTTGGCCCATGGAACCCTGTAGCTGGCAGGGGCCCCGCACACCCTGCACCGCGGCATAGCGATCACTCATCCCCGCTTATTCGCCGCCCCTCCTCCTGCGAGCCATCTCGGCTATAACCCCTCTTATCCTCTCATAGTTCTCGGCCACCGTTCTCTCGAGAAACCTCATCCTCGCCGACAACCCCTCGGGGTAGGAGTGGAGAGCATAGAGGGCTAGGAGGCCTGAGGCGTACGCGTACACGGGGGCGTCGAGGATCACGCTTACAACGAATATGATCACGGATGCCGCGTAGAGGGGTGCGAGATGCGAGGCCGCCGCCTTATCGATGATGGATGCGGCCGAGGAGCAGGCTATGGCGGCGAGCACGAGGAGGAGGGCGAGGAGGAGCTTCGAGTAGAGGAGGAGCGGGCTGGAGCGGATCACGGCCATGTAGAGGTCTCCGGGAGCATAGCCTCCCCCGCCCCTATATACTCCCACCAGGTAGCCCCTAGCCGCTTCTCCGAGGAGATAGCCGTAGACCGGGAGGGCGATGAGCGGTAGGAGGCAGAGGATTCTCCAGGACCTGGATGGCCTCGGGGCCGCCGGCGCGGGCGATGCCTCGCCGCGCAGGCCTATGATCTCGTATAATCTCCCCCTGATCCTCATCTCCAACACATAGGCCTCGCCGGCCCCAGCCGCCTTCTCCGCCGCCCCGCACACCAGGGGACAGTGTGCGTAGGCTAGTGCGTAGCCTATGTAGCAGGCAAGGGTGTAGAGGGAGAGGGCCGCGGCCATCCTCTCGACGTCGCCGGGCTCGAGGAGATAGGGGCTCTGGATCG